>JAHIGH010000074.1 GCA_018900295.1 Patescibacteria group bacterium
AGAGCCTATTGACACTATATAGTGAGCGTGATAATATAGTTGGACGATTAAACAGAAGAATCGTTTATGATAATGTTTGCAACTAAGTTATTAATTTCAAGCTATTCCGCAGATATTTAACGTCTTCTTTGTGTTTAATTCATTTTTTAAAGTTATTGTTGAACTTTTATAACCGGATATTTGCCCTTTTGCGGGCCGGTAGCTTAGCTGGCAGAGCGTCGCGTTTGCATCGCGAAGGTCGAGAGTTCGAATCTCTTCCGGTCCACTCTGCTAGCGATTAGTAGTTGGTCTTTGGTCATTAGCTAAAGAAGGAATATTTTTAGTCTAACGACTAGTGACTAAAGACTAAAAGCAAATTTGCTTCGTGATTTGAGGCAAGCCCCCTAGTTAGAGGGGGTTTTCTTCAGATATGTGAGGCGAGAAAAAGACGACGCAAGCTTTTTGTGAGAGCAAGAAGTGTTTGACTCTGCTAGAAAGATTACTTGTTACAGGGGGTTTATATTCCTAGTTTTGCCAGAAGGCGGACAGGGTACAAGAATGCTTCTACGGTATATGCGTCGCCACGCTTAGCGTGGTTCTTTGAAAAGTGAAGAGAAGATCCCCGCCGATTCGGCGGGGATAGTGGAAAAGTAAAATACTTATTAATGCCAACAATGGATGCCTAGGAGATTTTGGCCGAGGAAGGACGCAGACGGCGGCGATACTCGTCGGGGAGGTGTCATCAACCTTTGATCCGGCGGTTTCCGAATGGAGCAATCCGGCCATCGTAAGATGGTCAACCAATCATAAAAATAGTTCCGTAAGGGATTATATAGCGGTTGGCTGGGTACGGCGTGAACTGAAACATCTTAGTAACGCCAGGAAAAGAAATCATATGAGATTCCCTTAGTAGCGGTGAGCGAAAGGGGAAGAGCCTAAACCCGCCGATTCGGCGGGTGTTGCAGGGCAGACGATATTTGAGTGTTGCGAATAGCAGAAAGATCCGGAATGATCTTCCAAAGAAGGTGAAAGACCTGTATGTGAAATTCAAGACACCGATAGTTTGTACCTAAGTACCATGGAGCACGATTAAACTCTGTGGGAATCCGGGTCGACCACGATCCAAGGCTAAATACCAAAATCTACCGATAGTGAACTAGTACCGCGAGGGAAAGGTGAAAAGCACCCCGGAAGGGGAATGAAATAGAACTGAAATTGTTGGCTAACAAGCAGACGAAGCTGGCTGTTGGTCTTTGGCTTTTAGCTATTGGCTATGAGGAAAAATTATTGTAGTCTAACGACGAATAATTTCTTGTGGCTAAAGACTAATAGCTAGTGACCAATAGCTAGTGACGTCGTGCCTATTGAAGAATGAGCCGGTGAGTTTTTGATTGCTGCATGTTTAACCAATTTACATTGGGAAGACGAAGTGAAAGCGAGCCTTAATTGGGCTGTCGCTTTAAGCGACCAGTAGCAGTCATTAAACCCGAAACCGGGTGAGCTAACCTTGAGCAGGGTGAACCCCGACTAAAGTCGGGGGGAGGCCCGAACTCGTGACTGTAGCAATAGTCTGAGATGACTTGAGGTTAGGGGCAATATGCCAAACGAACCCGGAGATAGCTGGTTCTCCCCGAAATATATTAAGGTATAGCGCTTGGTAATTAAAGCAGGAGGTAGAGCACTGAATGGTTTGCGGCGACGCAAGTTGTCGTAACCAATCAAACTCCGAATGCCTGTCTTTTTTATCCAAGTAGTCAATCTTGTCGGTCTAAGCCGATGAGATTAAAGGGAAACAGCCCAGACTCCCGATTAAGGCCTCAAAATAGAAGCTAAGTTTTTAAGGAAGTCAAATTCCAGAGACAACCAGGAGGTTGGCTTAGAAGCAGCCATCCTTTAAAGATAGCGTAACAGCTCACTGGCGGATGGAATTTGGCGCCGAAAATGTAACGAGGATTAAGCTTCTTGCCGAAATCGGAGACCTTTTGCTAGAGACTTTAGAGTAGTTAAGCCCCACTTCGCTGAAGCTTCGTTAGGGGCCACCCTTCGCTTGAAAAAGTGAAAGTTGGCATACGAGGTAAAGCGTTGCTGGAAAATTGGCTTGCCACTCCGAAGCCTCTGGCGAAGGGTGGTAGGGGAGCGTCTTAAGTGCAGTGAAGTCGGTCTGTAAAGATAGATGGAGCGCTTAGGAGTGAGAATGCCGGCATGAGTAGCGAAATGCGCCTGAGAATGGCGCACACCGAAAGCCCAAGGTTTCCTCCGCAATGTATGTCAACGGAGGGTAAGTCGGGTCCTAAGGGAGTTCCTCGTTAAAGGGGATTAGTCCGATGGACAAGTCGTTAATATTCGACTACAGGATATATGTATGTAAGGGGATTTCGAAGTTGGAAGAATTGAGCGGGCCGTAAGGCTGCCGTCTAAGCAGTAAAATAGGGATAACCGGAAAATCCGTTATTCCGATTAATTGAACTGCGATGGAAAGTTCCCTGTTAATCAGGGGACGATTTGATCTCTTTCAGTTTCCAAGAAACGTCTCATTACGCCCCGCTCAGCGGGGCAAAACGTATATCTTCCCGTACCGCAAACCGACACAGGTGGGCTGGTCGAGAAGACTAAGGTGATCGGAAGATGGATGATTCAGGAACTCGGCAAAAAAGCTAGGCGTAACCTATGGGAGATGCCTTGCCCCGCTATGCGGGGCTGCAACAAAAGTTTACTTAGCGACTGTTTATCTAAAACACAGGTCCCTGCAAAGCCGAAAGGCAACGTATAGGGGCTGACACCTGCCCAGTGCCGGTAAGTCAATGATCTCTAGTGAAGCTCGTAAGAGTACAGCTTAGGATCAAAGCTCCGGTGAACGGCAGCAGTAACTATAAACACAGTTTGTAGTTGTAAAAGTCGACTAAATGCTGGAATACCCGTACCGTAGTCTGCAAATTAGCGGACAAACGGTTGAAGTATCTGACGCTACCATGTAAAATGGTGATAATGCAGTCAGCGCGGACAATCAGCAGGAAAGACTTGAGTCGAGAAGAACTAGGATTTTATCTAGCCGGATTTGTTGAAGGAGAAGGTAGTTTTAACGTTTCATTACGAAGGAAGCCTGATTATAAAGTAAGCTGGCAAGTCGTGATGAGCTTTAATGTCTCACAAAAAGATCCAACAATTTTGTATTTATTACAAGAAGAGTTGGGATGTGGGATTATTAAAATACGTAAAATTGATAATCTTTTCTCTTATGATACAACAAATCCAAAGGATATAATCCAAAAAGTTATTCCATATTTTCAGAAATACCCACTGATCTCAGATTCTAAGCAGAAAAACTTTTTTATTTTTTGCGAAATAGCGCAATTAATGGAAAAAGGTGAGCATAGAAATCTGAAAGGGTTAAAAAGAATTCTTGAACTTCGAGAAACAATTAACGAAGGGAAAGGAAGAAAACGAAAATATTTAATAACTGATGTTTTTCCGACTTAAGAATCCTCAGAGACTATATGTCGACTCCCGATTAAATCGGGAATGATATAGTCCGACCTCTATAGCGATATAGAGATACGTAATCAATCGTACATGTAACAAAGTGAACTGTTCTAAGGTGAAATTCGTCGCCCTAGAAATGACGTGTTTTAGAAATCCGACTATATGCTGGAAAGACTCAGCATCCAACAGTACTTTAAAAAGTAACAATCTGATTGGTGGAGTTAATCAGCAGGAAAGACCCCGCTTAGCGGGGAATCCTCAGAGACTATACGTCGGATGATACATCAGGTGATGTTTCAAAGATATAGTCCGAACTCGTAAGCGATTACGAGAGTCTAAGATAAAGGATGTCTTAGGAATAACATATTGAGCGAAGTTCCTTGTCGGGCAAGTTCCGACCCGCACGAAAGGTAGAACGACTGAGTAACTGTCTTAATCATCTATCCGGCGAAATTGAGATGGCTGTGAAGACGCGGCCTAGGTATACATGGACAAAAAGACCCCGGGAGCTTTACTGTAGCTTGGCATTTGCAAGCTCGTTTTAATTGTTTAGAGTAGGAGGGAGATTGGTCGTTGGACTTTGGTCATTAGTCTTTGGTTGACTAATAGCTAAAGACCAACGGCTAATCGTCAGTGAAACACCTCTCTTTGAAATGAGTGAGCATCACTTCTTGCCGCATAAAAATACGGCAGAGGGACATTGTCTGGCGGGCAGTTTTACTGGGGAGGTAGACTCCTACAACGCAACGGAGTCGCGCAATGGTTGGCTAATCTTGAATGGAAACCAAGATGATAGCGTAAAGGCAAAAGCCAGCTTGACTGCGAGACTTACAAGTCGAGCAGGTACGAAAGTAGGCCTTAGTGATCCTCCGATGCTTGGTGGCAAGCGCGGAGCTTAACGGCTAAAAGCTACCCCGGGGATAACAGGCTGATCGCATCCAAGCGTCCACAGCGACGATGCGGTTTGGCACCTCGATGTCGGCTTAACGCAAAAGCGTTTGGGCCCTTCAGCGAGTAATTGCTGAAGCAAATTGGCTAATAACGGTGAACTCCTAATTGACTGAAAAAGTCTTCTACGATTACAATGGAGTCAATGGACAATACCGTGGGAAGTCGAGGGTTTGTGAAACTAACACAAAGACAAGAAGAAATTCTCTTAGGGAAAATGTTGGGAGATGGGTTTCTTGAACAAAACGGAAGGAATGTAAGATTGAAAATAGATCATGGAGCCGATCAAAAACACTATGTTTTTTGGCTTTATGACGAGTTTAAAAATATAGCATTAGAACCTTATCAAATATTTGTTCACGATAAGCGAAATAGTCAAATATATGAACATTGGCGTTTTGCAACATATTCATTATCAATATTAAATTCCTGGAGAGACTTTTTTTACTTAAACGGGAAAAAATTTATTCCTTTTAGGTTAACTGAGTTAATTACTCCTTTGTCTTTGGCGGTTTGGTATATGGATGACGGTTTCCGTCGGACAGATTGTAAAGGTTTATATCTTTGCACATCTGCATATTCGATGGAAGAGCATTATTTATTACAGAAGATTCTTGAGCAGAGATTTAAAGTTCAGACATCACTGCATTTTGCAGGTAAGAATGTCAGGATATATGTCTCTTCCTCTCAAGTAAATAAATTTTGTAATATTGTTCAGCCATTCATATTGCCAAGATTTCAATACAAACTCTTTGACCCCGTAACGACTGATTCTTTAGCAAGCTAAATTGAACCTTTAGTTTGTGATAGATGAGATTCTTTATTTTATATGGGAATCATACGCCAACACCCGGATTAGCCGGGTGATGATATAGTCTAACCCTTATGGAAACATGAGATTGGTTGCATCGCATCCTGGAGCTGTAGAAGGTTCCAATGGTCCGGCTGTTCGCCGGTTAAAGCGGTACGCGAGCTGGGTTCAGAACGTCGTAAGACAGTTCGGTCTCTATCCTGTATACACGTTTGAGATTTGAGGAGGTTCGTCCCTAGTACGAGAGGACTGGGATGTGGGAATCCCTGGTGTGCCAGTTGTTCCGAAAATGTCGGGCAGTGCTGGGTAGCTAGATTCCTATCGGATAACCGCTGAAAGCATCTAAGTGGGAAGCCGTCTCCGAGATTAGATCTCGATTCCCGCCGATTTGGCGGGAGAAAGACCCCTGGTAGACTACCAGGTTGATAGGCGGGCGGTGTAAGTGCAGTAATGCATTGAGCTTACCCGTACTAATGGTCGAGAAGTAAAACTTTTCCTATTCTCTTCACTTTTTAGGGAGCCTGAAATTGGCTGTCATTGCGAGGAGTACCACGATAGTTGGCGACGAAGCAATCTATTTTAACGGGATTGCCGCGCTCCTTTCGGTCGCTCGCAATGACAATAGAAATTGAAAAGAGAAATTTTCTGGTGATTTGAGCGATGTGGCACCACCTCTTCCCATTCCGAACAGAGAAGTGAAACGCATCAGCGCTTACGATACTAAACACGATAGGTTGTTTGGGAAAATAGGTCATCGCCAGGAGATTTCTCTTTTTAATCCACCTTCGCGGAATTCCCCGATTGTTAAATCGTGGGATGTAGAGCGATTTTCCGCTTCGGCGGATTTCAGCTCCGGCGAAGCGTATTGATAGATTCCCCGAGCGTTAGCTCGTGGGAGCTTCAAAAATGTTAATAATTTATTGACAGCCTATCTTGCGGTGAAAAGGAGCGCATGGTATACTTACTATATCTTCTAAGAAAGGCAGATTATGAAGGCAAATGAAATTAAAATACCAAGTAAGTAAATCTCAAAAGGCAGAACAGGCTTCAAGCGCGATGGCGCGGCTTCTTGCATCACATAAAGATTCCTTCGTTCCTCTTTATAAAGGAGAATCAGTTAAGGGAAAGATAACGAAATTAACACCTAAAGAAATTTTAGTTGATGTTGGCGCGAAAACAGAGGCGGTAGTATTGGAAAAAGACAGGAATATTCTTCATACTCTTTTATCGGTTTTTAAACAGGGAGAGTCTGTGGAGGTAAATGTTCTAACACCGGAATCAGATATGGGGCAACCGATTGTTTCTTTGCGCCGGTATTTAGGAAATATTGCATGGAAGAAACTTGAGGAGTTGTTTGAGAGTAAAGAATCGATTGAAGTGACAGTAAACGATATAGCAAAAGCCGGCTACGTAGCTGTTACATCATTGGGAGTCAGCGGATTTTTGCCTCAATCACATATATCTTTTGTGCAAAATAAGGATATTTCTTTGGGAGATAAGCTTTTTGTAACGGTACTTGAATTAAATAGGAAGGATAATAAAATTATTTTTTCACAGAAACCGGTTTTTACAGATGATGATTTTAAAAAGTTAGTTTCACAATTTAAACCTGAACAAAAAATTATTGCTACGATTGTAAATGTCGCGTCATTTGGTCTTTTTGTTTCTTTAAATACTCCGGGCAGCGATATCCCGCTTGAGGGATTTATTCATATATCAGAGGTTGCATGGGATAAAACAGTGGATCTTCAGAGTTTGTTTAAAGCCGGGCAAAAAGTTGAGGCCGTTATTTTTAAGTTTGATATGGATGCCAAGAAAGCGCAATTGTCTATAAAAAGATTAACAAAAGATCCGTTTGAAGAAGTGATGTTAGCATATCCTATTGATAAAAAATTTACAGGTACTGTGTCTAAGACGGATGATAGCGGAGTTGGTGTTATTTTGGATGAAAAAACAGAAGGTTTTATTCGTAAAGAGAAAATACCTCCAACAGTTACTTACGCCATTGGTAAGCAGATTACTGTTTTGGTTTCGGAATATGATAAAAAACGTAAAAGAATCCTTCTTGTTCCTGTTTTTCTTAAAAAAACCATCGGATACCGCTAATTAATAATTCAAAAGGTAAAATTCAAAAGTCAAAATCACAAGTAAAAATTAAAAAGTTTTTTTAGCCTTGAGGTGATATAATCAGGTCATGGTGAAGGCAAAGACCAGAATTTCATTTGTTTGTCAGGAGTGCGGGTATGATAGTTCTTCATGGCTTGGTAAGTGCCCCGAATGTGGGGTTTGGAATTCTCTGCGAGAATTCAAAGATCAAAGATCCCCACTCCGCCAAGGCTTCGCGGGGCAAGCAAAAATCAGAAATGAGCAAGTAAGGCCACAGACGCTTAATGAGATTGTGTGTACGGAAGAGTCGAGGATTAAGACTGAATATATGGAATTGAATACTGTTTTGGGTGGAGGAATAGTTCCGGGTTCTGTGATACTTTTGGCCGGAGATCCCGGAGTCGGTAAATCAACCCTCTTGTTGCAATTGTGCCTGTTGCTTGCGAGGCAAGGGAAGAAAGTGCTGTATGTGTCAGGAGAAGAGTCAGTTGGACAGATAAAGATGAGGGCGATGAGGATCGAATCAGGAATCAGGAATCAAGAATCAAGGGGAAATCCCCCCAACCC
>JAHIGH010000075.1 GCA_018900295.1 Patescibacteria group bacterium
CATTTCGGAGAAATTATCACAAGCCATTTTTGTTTCAACATTGAATCCAAAATGCATTCTTTCTCTCAATTCCTGAGGGAAATATTTTTCTATAGCTTCCAAATATTTACGTAAAGCGTATGGACTTTCGATCATGGGGGCAATAAGTACTGACGCTCCAATATGTTCTGCTTCAAACATGTCGGTAATTGCCTCCGCTCCACCGATTTTAAGCACCAAGCCCAATCCTGCTCTACCGGCAATGTCTTTGAGGCGCATTACTTCCTGTATACGGGATGCTTCTGCTTCAAACTCTGCTTTAACCGCAGTTACTCCATTTTTATCTCTCAAATTTTCAAGGAGTTCGACCATTTTTAATTCCAATGTTGTCATAATAAAAAATTATATATGTAAAAGATGTACTAATTCTATAATACCTTCATGCAGTTCGTCAATGCTTAAATCATTTACTTTTAGCAAAGATAAATCCCTTTGTGGCAACACGAGTACCAATCCCTCAGAGATTCTTTTTTTGTCTTTTTTCATGTTGGCCAAAATCGTATCTTTATTGAAAAATGTTTTTTCATATTTCAAACCGGTAGAAAGTATATTCGGGACTAACAACTCATTATTTAATTTTTCAAAAATTTTCTTACTTAACAGTCCTCTCTTGAAAGAGACATAATTCGCAAAAATAATTCCTATCATTACGGCAATTCCATGAGGAATTTTATAACCGGAGGCCGGCTCCAAAGCATGACCAAATTCATGCCCGTAATTCAGAAGATTTCGCCTCCCCATGTCAAATTCATCACCATCCATGTAACTCAATTTTATTTTCATCGCTTCTTCAATTATTTCAGAATTTGCCTTCTTATCTTCTCTCTCTCTTAGAATGTTTGTTTTTTTTAAAACAAGGTCTAATTTATTTATGGAATCTTTATCCATAAGTAGAAGCTTTACTATTTCACCAATCCCGCTTAAATAATCTATTTTTTCTAAGGTATCCAAAAAATCTACGTTAATATATATTTTTGATGGAGGATAGAAAGTGCCGATGACATTTTTATATTTATTAAAATTAAGTGATGTTTTCAACCCAATAGCGCTGTCTGCCATAGACAACAAAGTAGTAGGAACATAAATCCAATTAACACCTCTATAAAGCGTTGATGCTGCAAAGCCTGTTACGTCCTGATTTATTCCCCCACCGAAGGAGATAATCGTAAGATTCTTTTTCGCTGATATGTTCAAAAGTTTTTTATATATAGCCAACACCGTTTCCATTGTTTTCCTTTCTTCATCAAGATCAAGAACCAAAATATTTTCCTTCGGAAAAATGTTGAACAATTTATCTTTATAAAGTCCATAAACTTTTCTACCCACAATGACAATGTAGTGTGAGGATTCTATTAATCTATCAATGAAGTCGTAATTATCTACGAAACTTACCGTGAAATCTCTAACTTTAGATTTAATAACGAAGCTCTTCATATTATTTTGATGAATAGCCTCCGTCTATGAGGATCGCACTTCCGGTTATATAAGAAGCTTTCTCGGAAATCAAAAACTCAACAAGATCAGCAATTTCTGACGGCTCTGCCAGTCTTCCTAATGGTATATCTTTTTCCAGAAGTGTGATCTTTTCGGGTGTATTCGTCTTTACAACTAAATCTGTTTTTGTAAAGCCGGGACAGACAGAGTTAACTAAAATATTAAACTCCGCCAATTCCAACGCGAGTGCTTTTGTAACGCCATTGATACCATGCTTGGTTGATGAATAAAGCACCTGTTTTCCTCTCGCGACAATACCGAATGCTGAACTGATATTTATAATTCTTCCCCATTTATTTTTTTTCATGTTGCCAACAAATCCGCGAATCAAACGAATGGGCGCGATTAAATTGATCTGGATTGTATTTTCCATATTTTCATCTGTTATTTCTTCAATCCATTGAGGAAAATTGATGCCTGCGTTGTTAATAATTATATCTATTTCCAATTTTTTATTCCTTTCTATGAATGCTTCTATTGATTTATTATTTAATAGATCTAATTCTTTTCTTGCTGGAGCGATAATAATATAATTATTTTCTAATTTCTTATAAATTGCCTTACCTATCCCCCTAGATGCGCCTGTCAATAAAATTGTTTTTTTCTTCATATCAATTCTTTTTTTATAATCTTTTTATTTTCCTTATACCAAGTATATAATTGTGTCATATAATTATCAAATTCCGTAAACTTAAAACCTTTCATCTCGCCCGCTAATCTTGAATTATCGCATGTATACTCATTGTTTAAGCCACTATTTTTAATAAGGATTTCTGATTTCTTGTCCGCAATTTCATTTATTTTTTCGGCGATGGTTTTAAGATCTACTCTCTTGCCTGTTCCCGCGTTATAAAATTTATGCTTTGCTTTATTCTCAATAAAATATTCTACTATCCTGACGAAATCATTAATGTAAAGATAATCGAAGTAAACGTTCTGTCTCATCGTTATCGGCATACCATAAATATTTCTACATATAGCGTTTGAAATAAAACGGTATCTATAATCCTCGTATTTACCGAAGAGCGCAAAAATTCTCAAACAAACTATATTTTCACTGTTTTCAATATACTTTGAACAAAGATATTTACCATATCCATATTCATCTGCCGGAACTCTTTTGTCAAAATCTTCTTCCCTAACTTGCACGATGGAAAAACGCTTATCGTATTCGGCTCCTGAACCGCAATGGATCATTTTTTTGAATCTCTTTTTATTCCTGATTATATTGAAGAACATTCTGAGATTTTGACTCAGGGCGCTTTCAATGCGCTCCTCTTTCCTACTGCCTCCAACCAGTGCCGTATGTATAACAACATCAATTTTGTGTTTCTTAAAAAAATTTTCCACTTCTTTTTCATTCAGCAGATCAAGCTCCTTGTGAGATGGAGTAAAAAGAATATATTTGCCGCTCAGATATTCTTTGAGATGCCTGCCCGCGAAACCATTGGCGCCGGTTATTAATATTTTCTTTTTATTCTTCATTTAATAATGGTATCAACATGTTCTTTTTCAATTCTTCTTTGCTCAAAAAAGGCCACATGTCCTCAAGTGGCGGTGAATAGAATGAACCGTCATGCCTCTTTTTTGTCAGTAATTTTGGCGTCAAACTCATCTCCTTCAACGCGTTGATATCGCAAATAATAGGTCCTGGATAGTCAAGAACATATTTTATTTTTTTCTTCATTTCTTTGTGATTGTTAATTCTTATAGATTTTATCCCATACGCTTTTCCGACTTTCACAAAATCCGGACAAGTTATCCCGCTATCAGAGCCGCTGGCAACGTGCCGCCCGGAAAATAAATTGTTCTGTGTATTTCTCTGAGTCAAATATCCGTCATTACTATAGATAAATAATTTAATCGGTAAATTGTAATGCTTCATTGTTTGTAATTCCTGGATATTCATCTGAATACTTCCGTCGCCCTCCATGCAAATTATTCGCTTTTTATTATCGAAAGCAAAACTGGCGCCTATCGCCGCGGGCAAGCCATAACCCATAGACGCCGCTCCGAGATTTAGAATCACTCTTTGTCCCCTTTTGATTATGAATGCCTGATAAGAA
>JAHIGH010000076.1 GCA_018900295.1 Patescibacteria group bacterium
ATCGCAGCAATTGCTGAAAACGGTTATATCGCAGGAGAACAAAAAGAATTGAAATCCGTTGATGAGAAATGGTTAAGAGAGGAAATTGAACGGCAACGGAAGGAAGCAAAGCGCCGGCGGGAAAAGTATTTGCAAGGTAAGGCGGAAATACCGGTTGAGGGAAAGATAGCCGTACTTGTCGATGATGGAGTTGCAACAGGACTCACGATGAGAGTTGGCATTATGGAACTAAAACACCGTCATCCTAAAAAAATTGTAGTCGCGGTTCCGGTAGTTACAGAAAAAATTGCCGCTCTTTTAAAAGAAGAAGCAGGAGGAGTAGTAGAGGTAGTCGCTCTTGATACTCTTTCAGATGATGCTTTTTTAGGATCGGTTGGAGCGTATTATGATGAGTTTTATCAGGTTGAGGATGAAGAGGTTGTATCAATACTGAAGGGTTATGAAAATGAATTTCAAATGTTAAATGTTAAATTTCAAATGTCAAAATTGTAAAGCTGAGGATTTACTTTGGTATGAATTTAATAATTACGACAAATAATAAAAACGTTGCGAAAAAAGATAACAAATACCTGGTATTGTTGGTAGATAAAAAGCTGGCAAAAATACTTATGGTACATAGCAATGGAGCAGTTGAGCGAAGCGAGGTGTTTGAGGACGGACATGTACCGAAAAAAGTGAAGCATGGAGATAATACGTGGGATTCGCAGGACAAAATATATCGTCATATTGAAGATCATTTGCATCGTCATTTGACGCTTATCGCGGAGAAAGTAAAAATATATGCCGCGCAAGAAGATAATATTGCAGGAATATTAATAGGGGGACATAATCAGTTATTTCCGAAAATAATTAAACATCTCCCCTATCCCCTTTCCGGACAAGTGATAAGAACATTTATTGCCGACCTGAAAGCTCCTTTTAACGAAATTTTGGAACGAATAAAAAACCTTATAAAAGAGATTGAAAAATGAAAATATTCCGCCAAGGAAATCCCAGAGGTAACAAAACTTCTTTTATATTCCTATATTTTTTGATATTTATTTGCAATATTTTTGTATTTGTAGTATAAGTAAGATAATGAGCAGGGGAAAATTTTTAAGTTGGGGTTTTTTGGTCATAATTTTTGTTAGTTTTATATTTTTTTCTAACCTCGTTTCATTTGTTACCGATTGGTGGTGGTTTCAGGAAGTAGGATTCACGGATATTTTTATAAAATCCTTTGGTATTAAAGCTATTGTCGGTATTGGCGTAGGACTCATAGCATTGGTATTTCTTTTAACAAATTTTTTTATCGCGGCACATTCGAAAATACCATGGATGACGCATGTTCCGTCAAGTGTTTTCGGCACTCCGCTTAGCATCGACCAACGATTTATTAGAAGAATCGGTATAATATTGTGTATCTTTTTATCTTTTTTTATTGCCCTTGTTGCTTCATCTTTCTGGCAGGATATTCTCAAATTTTTAGCAAGCACGCCCTTTAATCAAAAAGATCCGTTATTTGGCAAGGATATAAGTTTTTACGTCTTCGAACTCCCGGTTTATTCATTCTTTCTTAGTCTCGCGAAGACCATGGTAGTAATATCTTTTATCGGTTGCAGTGTGATTTATATTTTGAGGTATAAATTCAATATCACAAAAATTGTAAGCAGGTTAACAGGAGGAAATATTTTGCAAAAAAATGGGCACGCGCGAACAAAAAATAGTGAATATGAAACAGATCCGAGAGCAAGGTTGCATATCAGTATCTTGGGATTTTTATTTTTTGCGGCTTTGGCGGGAGGTACGTATTTATCGATTTTTAGTTTACTTAGTTCTTCGAACGGCCCTGTGTTTGGTGCGACATTTACCGACGCAAATGTAATGGCGCCAATTCTTCGTATATCAGCTGTTGCTTATGGGCTTGCCGCGTTTTTCGCATTGGTGTATGGGATAAGCGGTAGAATTGCTCCGCTTATAGTAACATTTGGGTTGACAATTCTTATAGGAATAGTATCTATTTTCGTGCCTGCTCTCATTCAAAAATTGATCGTCGCGCCAAACGAATTGGTCAAAGAAACACCGTACATCAAATATAATATTGCAGCTACGCGTCAAGCATATAACTTGAATAAAGTAGAAAAACGGGAAATCGTTGTTGATAAACCGCTTACAGTGAGTGATATTGCAGCTAATAATTTGACCATCAAGAATGTCCGTTTGTGGGATCGTGATCCTCTGCTTTCGACTTTTTCACAAATTCAGGAAATAAGAACGTATTATGAATTCGTATCTGTTGACAATGACCGTTATGTGATCAATAATGAGCTGCGTCAAGTGATGCTTTCCCCGCGGGAATTAGCTAGTGAGAGTCTACCTAATAAAAATTGGATCAACCAACATCTTACATTTACTCATGGTTATGGTGTCGCGGCAGGTCCGGTAAATCAGGTTACTCCGGAAGGATTGCCTGTTCTATTTGTTAAAGACCTTCCTCCGAAGGCAAATGTCAAGGAGCTTGAGATATCCAGGCCTGAAATTTATTACGGTGAAATCACAAATGATTACGCGTTCGTAAAATCCGGCTCCAAGGAATTTGATTATCCAAAGGGAGAAGAAAATGTTTACTCGATTTACGGAGGTAAGGGTGGAGTGCAGATAGACTCACCCATAAAGAAGCTATTTTATTCGATTTACTTCGGTTCGCTTAAGTTGCTTTTATCAGGTGATATAAATAGCGAAACACGCGTCATGTATGCACGCAATGTAATAGAGAGAGTTGAAAAAATTGCTCCTTTTTTGACTTTTGACAGCGATCCATATCTGGTCATTGCCGATGGGAAGCTTTATTGGATACTTGACGCGTATACATTTAGCGACAGTTATCCTTACGCGCAGGAACAATTATTTGGGAACCAAAATGTGAATTACGTAAGAAATTCTGTGAAGGCGGTAGTAGATGCATATAACGGAACAGTAACTTTTTATCAGGTTGATCCGGATGATCCTATAATAAAAACGTATGTCAAAATTTTCCCAAATACTTTTCGTCCACTTTCTGATATGCCAAAGAGTTTGATCCCTCATTTGCGTTATCCTGAGGATATATTTGCTTTGCAAACTGCTATTTATTCTACATATCATATGGATGATCCGCAAATTTTTTACAACAAAGAAGACCTATGGGAGATTCCATCTATTCCGCAGGAAGGAGCAGTACAAACAGGAGAAAATCTGGTAATGGCGCCGCGGCATATGATAATGAAACTTCCTGACGAAGAGAAAGAAGAATATATTTTTATGCTTCCTTTTACTCCAAGAGGTAAAGATAATCTTTCCGCATGGATGGTCGCAAGAAATGACGGGGAGGAATACGGTAAATTGGTTGTTTATAATTTCCCAAAGGATAAATTAGTTTATGGCCCTAAGCAGGTTATCGGCAGGATCAATCAGGATCCGGAAGTTAGTAAACAAATTTCTTTGTGGGATCAGCGCGGCTCGCAGGTAATCCAAGGACCGCTTTTGGTCATTCCGATTGAAAAATCACTTGTTTATGTCCGGCCCCTCTATCTAAAAGCAGAATCGGGAAAAATTCCTGAGTTGAAGAGGGTCATTGTCGCTTATGAAAATAAAATCGCGATGGAGAAAACACTTGAGAGGGGGCTTGGCAAGATATTTGCTGCTACAGATGATCAAATTTCAACCCAGATGCAACAGGATTCGCAAACAACTACTACTATAACCTCAACTGATATGAGCAACGTAAATCTTTTTCAACAAGCTAATGATGCTTATGAATCCGCACTTGCCGCTCAAAGAGAAGGAGATTGGGCAAAATACGGAGAGCAGATAAAAAAATTGGGAGAGATACTTCAAAGACTACAGCAGTGAGGATTGTCAGAAACACTGAAATAAATTTATACTATTCACAATGTCTTCAGCTTTTGCCGGAAAACGGTTGGTAATTATTTTAAAAATGGTCGTACATTTTTGTTTCATTTAATGTATAATTACTTTAATGCATAATAATTTTTATGCAAGTGGATTTCTTTATCACCCACCATCTCAACAAATTCTCTTGCAGCAAAAAGTTTCTATTGACAATATGTCATCTGAGTGGTTGTTGTTTGGAGGGGTGTATCAGGAGAAAGAGGATCCTGAAGAATTATTTCGGAATTTAGTGCTCGATTTATTAGATATGGAAATTAGGGAAGTACTTCCAGTATATTCATATTTAAATGAAAATTCAGA
Source organism: Patescibacteria group bacterium (assembly GCA_018900295.1). Lineage (GTDB taxonomy): Bacteria > Patescibacteriota > Microgenomatia > Levybacterales > UBA12049 > JAHIGH01. The sequence continues at coordinate 4,231 of JAHIGH010000076.1, forward strand.
TGAATTTCAATATATTGTTTATTCTCAGTTGGGCGAATTACGGAATTTTTCTTCAAAAAACGGCCAAACATTCGGTTGGTTCACATTCAAA
>JAHIGH010000077.1 GCA_018900295.1 Patescibacteria group bacterium
AATTGTGGGATTCTGGTTTTCATGAAGCAAGGCTTTTGGCCGGATTTATTGATAATCACAAAGAGGTTACACAGAAGCAGATGGATGCCTGGGTTTCGGATTTTGATAGTTGGGATGTCTGCGATCAGGTGTGTAGTAATCTTTTTAATAAGACTGCTTTTGCTTTTGGGAAAGCGCATATCTGGGTCAAGGACGAACGTGAATTTGTGCGTAGAGCGGGCTTCGCGATGATGGCTGTTCTGGCAGTGCATGACAAAAAAACATCGGATGAAAAATTTCTGGAATTTTTTCCCTCGATCAAAAAGTATTCAACCGATGAACGGAATTTTGTCAAAAAAGCCGTAAATTGGGCGCTAAGACAGATCGGCAAACGCAACAATAATTTATTGAAACATGCGCAAGCACTTGCAAAAGAGATTCGCGAAATACCTTCTCCCGCGAGTCGTTGGATTGCCGGCGACGCGCTTCGTGAATTCTCAAAAAGAGCTACTTGACGTGCATACGCAAAATCATTAGGATAGATACTTACAGACCATGAAAGATCAACCCGAACAGGAAATCAAGAAAGAAGAAGCTTGTCCCAAGTGTAAAAGCGCCTTAGGAGAGATAGTCATTACTGCTACCGGCCGTAAATTACAGCGTTGCGTTGCAGGCTCATGGGATTCTGCTTCCCGCAAAGCAGTTGGCTGTGATTATGTGAAATGGCTTGAAGTAGAGGCGCAGCAACTGGATGAAAAATGTCCCAAATGCGGAGAGCCGCTTGTGCTTTCAGTCACACGGTTTGGCAAAAAGATGAAAAAGTGCAGCAAAGGGGGCTGGGACAAAGTTGAAAAGAAAGCAACCGGCTGTGATTATATTGAGTGGATCAACGGTACAACAGATCCCCTTGACGAAGAATGCCCCGAGTGCGGCAAGAAGCTGGTACTTTACACAACAGCAAGCGGTAAAAAAATGAAAAAATGCAGTACATCAGGTTGGGATAGGGCAGCGAAGAAAGCTACTGGTTGCGAGTATGTTTATTGGTTCAAAAGCTCTGATTATCCAAAGTCAAACGCGGCTTCACAAAAAAACGGCGAGGAGCATCTTCCCCCCGAAGAGTAAAAAACTTTATATATTAGAGCTTATTTTTGACCACAAACGAGGCTATTTTTACCCCTAGCAGGTATTTTTTCTAGTTTTTTTGCCTTAATATGACTCCCTTGTAGTTTGAATTGTGTTGACAGTAACATCATGATGTCCACATTATAATGTTGACAATTTTAACATTACAATGTATGATTATGGCATGGATGGTTTAAAAGTATTAGAAATAATTAAAAAGATAAATCCTTGGTTCAAAACTAATCAAGTACCCTCCTCGCTGCTTGAACCATTTAAACGGAGAGAATTTTATACTCTTGAGCGAGATATTATTCGGCTTGATATGGCAACTCTCATTATTGGTGCGCGAAGAGTAGGTAAGAGCGTGTTAATGTATCAGTTAATTGACAGTTTATTAAAAAAAGGCATAGATGGTAAAAGAGTACTATTTATCCAGGGTGATAATCCGATATTAACCGAATATGCTGTAAGCGGTAATTTAATTGATTATATTCTCGAACTTTATCAAAAGTATATAATAGACAAATCATTTGATGAGCTTAAGGAGATCATTTATATATTTATTGATGAAGCGCAAAATTTGTCAGCCTGGGAGACAGAAGTTAAAGCAATAATTGATCAGAAGTTTAAGATAAAATTTATTATTACTGGCTCATCTAGTTTTGAATTACGAAGAGGTGCACAAAATCCTTTAACGGGAAGGGTTATTATTCAGCCTATTTTTCCTTTCAGCTTTGCTGATTACGCTCGTTATTTTATAAAAAGAGAGGAACAAATAAAATTTGAAACTACAATTAACGAAATTTCCACACAATTTAAAGCTGCCTTAATGAACGGCGATTTAAATGAGACGCTCAAATTAGCAAAAAATGCACAAGTTTTAATTGATAAATACAATTTAAAGGTAAAGTTTGAAAATTATTTGTTTTTTGGTGGTTTTCCTTGGGTTGTTGCAAATATAACAAGTCACGATCACGCGAAATATTTGAGAGATTTACTTACAACAACAATTTCTAAAGATATAATGACTCAGGTGGAAATACGTGATGCCCAATCTTTTGAGAGATTAATGGTAAATCTTTGTTTTATGGCTGGAACTATAATAAAGTATAAATATTTTGCTGATACTTTAGGAATAGATGAACGGTCTGTAATAAAATATATAGATTATTATATAGATTCACATTGGGCATTTATTAGTTCTCCATATGTTTTTCATAATAAGCCGGATTCAGTAAAGACAGAAAAGAAGATTTATATCATAGATAGCGGCGTTATTAATACGCTCTCTTTTAAGGATGAGTCTGATTTTAAAACAGATAGAACCCATAAGGGGCATGTATTAGAAAATGTCATTCATAATCATCTATTAGCCTTTAAGCAATTGGCTATTGGTACTTTTCAAAGTTTTGTCCCTTTTTGGATTGAAAGCGAGACAGGAAAAGAAATAGATTTTATTTTTGAAGTTAAAGGGGGAGTGATACCAATTGAAGTAAAACAGAAAATAAGTCATGATGGTAGTGATTCTGATATACTTAAAGATTTTCTTAATAAAAGAGTATCTGCAAAATTTGGAATTCTTACGACAGAAGAAACATTAGAAGTGAATGACAGAATATTGAGCCTGCCTTCTTTATTGCTTATATTACTTCTGTAAATAATATCTCGCGATTAGTGAGACAATAACCCATTTTTTGACCACAAGCGAGGCTGTTTTGTCCCTGAATTTTGATCATTAAATAATCACTCAAGATATTAGCAAATGAGCATTTAGCATCCTCTAATAGATTTTTGTAACTGCTCACTAGCCATAATTTTCTAATGTTAAAAAATCCCTCCTAGCCTCCCTTTAGCAAAGGGAGGAATTCCCTCCTTTTTAAAGGAGGGTAAGGGAGGATTTCATTAGGCACGAAATTTTAGGTTAATTGTACCCCAGTGAGCAGTTACAGATTTTTCACTCGCAAAACAGGTTGAATCAGGCTATAATAAGGATCAGAAATGGATACTACGAAAAAAGAGCAAGAGATAATCAACGCAAACAAGCAATTGATTGAAATATACGAGCAAAAAATTTCTGATGTTTTAAGTGAAATATAACCATGATAAGCAAAATCTCAAAACTCGATAAAATTGCTAAGTTCTCTTCCATTACGCAAGAGAAAGTTTTTCAATATGGCGGGAAAGGAAAAAACTGCAATATCGTTTTTGGGTTTAATGGATCAGGAAAAACCACCTTATCAAACGCAATTTAATTTTTCGCCGATAACTCATTTATTAGCGAGGATGAAAAAAAGGAAATATATGATGACATAAAGAATGCCGATGATTCCGTTGTTGAGCTAAGCATGCAAGGAAATTCTACAATAAAGTATCCTGCCAATAGCGCACACAGTAAAAAAATTTACATTTTCAATTCAAATTTTGTCGCCACTCATGTTTTTAATGGCACCAAAGGGAAATTAAAGAAATTTTCAAACATAGGCGGTGAGATTAAAAACAAGGAAATTGATAATATCAACCAACAAATTGAGATACTTGATGAGGAAAAGAAGAAACTAGAAAGCGAGAATACAAAATTTGATGAGAAACACGAAGAAATTACAAAATACAGAAGTAAAAGTTTCGGAAAAACCTTGACCGATAAGAATAAAAGGCTTTTGACTCAAGATTTGAATAATGTTCAATTGCCGAATGATACTGTTGAAAACCTTGATGCAAAACTCACTTCACTTTCTGCTGATTATGAGTTAAGCAAAAAACAGACGGAGCTGAACGCTGATCTTGAAGAATTGCGACAACTAAATTTTAGTTCGTTGATTTTGGATTTTCCAAAAATAGATGAACTTTTGTCAAAAAATATTAAACAACTGTCGAAAGAGGTTTTAGAAAAAAAGATAAAAGAAGTCCAGAATCATTTTTCAGACGATCAACATAAACAAAGCGTTGAGAAGTGGTTTAGATTTGGTAAAGATGTTCTAGAGAATACAAACGAAAACAGTGAGAAACACTGCCCGATTTGCAATACAGATATTACAGAACGGATAGGTTTAATCTTGAAAGATTACCAGGGATATTTTGACGAAAGCTACGAAAATTTTATCAAAGATTTGAAACTTAAAAATGATGATATTTCTACGGACATTGCCACTCTTGAACAACACGAACTTAATGCTGGCAAATTAGAAAAATTGCAAATCAAGTATGTAAAATTGCTAGGAGACCTTTCTTTTGAAAAATTTGATTTTAAAGATATTAAAGCAGACTTTGTTGAGCTAGAAAAAAGTTTTAAATCAAAGAATGGAAATGTTCAAAACAATTTTTCAAAACCGCAAAATATAGCAGATAATATAACCGCTCTCACTCTTGCTTTGACCGCCTTTCAAGAACTCAAAGACAATATTTTAAAGCTTTTGGAGTCAAAAAAATTAAACACTCACACCATTGAGGGGCAAATTAGGCAGACTTATAACGAAATTATCGTATTGGAATTTAATCAAGCTGATAAACTTGGGGCAATAGAAAAACATAAAGCCAACAAAAAAAGAATTACAACCATAGTAGACAGTAAAGAGGAGGGGCTACCTTCCTGGAAGAATAAACTGCTCGAGGAATTAAAGAAACTTAAAACTGAATCAAAAAGTATTTCTAAGTACCTAAACAAAATGGGCATAGACCATTTTGATATTGATATTAACGAAGAGAAACAAGACGAAAATATTATAATCAAATACAAAAATTCGGCGAGCGAAAAAAATAAACTCAAGAATTGCCTAAGCGACGGCGAAAAAACAGCCCTAGCCTTTGCTTATTTTTTAAGTAAATTTGAAAATGAAATAAATACAGATGTAAAAGTCAAAGAATCGGTTGTTGTTATTGATGATCCGATTTCAAGCCTTGACGATAATAGATTATACAGCACAGCTCATTTAATTTGGCGTAATTTCGAAGAAGTTAAGCAGTTGATTGTTTTGAGCCATAATTTTCTCTTTCTAAAATTTTTCAATTCTTTCTATAGCGGAAAGGCAAATTGTTTATTTTTAGATCAAGACAAGATATGCGAGCTTCCTGATGAATTGAAAAACTTTGAAACACCTTACTTTTTTATGCTTCAAGAGTTGATCAATTTCCAAAGTGGAAAAATTTTATATACTCAATGTTGTAGATATCTGCCAAATTATACTCGCAGAGTTCTAGAAACATTTTTATCGTTTAAGTTTGCCAAAATATCAAGCACAAAAAATAAAAATTACAGTGCGGAGATAGAAGATTTTGATGATAATATTAACGAAACAAGCCTTGAAGAAAAATTGAAAAAAGAGTTAGTTGATAAGATTAAGGAAGTAAAAAATATTTCTGATAAATTTGCTCATGGCAATCTACAACATATACAGGAAAATTTCTATATTTCAGAAGCTGATTTGAAAACACTTGTGCAAAATACAATTTGCGTAATTGAAACAATGGATAATTTACACAAAACTTGTTTTGTTAAAATTGAAGAATAGTCCCGCCGTCCGTCCGCCGAAAAGTTTTGGTCGCGAAGTGCTGAGATTAATAACTGCCGCCCCAAGTGAAAAATCTACAAAGGACGAAAAACATGGTGAATCGTAACCAAAACCGTGAAAATACAACATTTTTTATCTATTTTTCGAGGTTTTCCACAAATTATTGTATTAATGCTTGCAATTAACTCAAATATCTGTTAAGATGGCATGGTATGATTCATTCATTTTCTTGCAAAAATTTTTACTCCTTTGGAGAAGAAACCACCCTCAATTTTGTAGTAAATAATAATGTCCCCGAAAACAACGGGTATTTTATGACACCTTCCGGCATCCGGCTTTCAAAGGTAGAAACCGTCATCGGCCCAAACGCTTCGGGCAAAACAAATTTACTCAAAATTTTGCCTTTTTTGAAATGGCTTATTATTGATTCGTTTAACGCCAAGCCGGAAGATCCGATTGTCGTGAAGTCGTTTGCCTTCGGCGAGGCAAAAAACGAGCCGACATATTTATCAGTAGTTTTTGAGATTGATGAAAAAGTTTATACTTATGAATTTGTTATTACAAAAGAAAAGATTTTAAATGAAGAACTGAAGCTAACCAGTTTTGTGAAGGAAAAGAAATCAACTAAGAAAATATTTTCCCGCAACTGGAATGAAAAAGAAAATCGTTACGATTTTGACGGAGAAAATTTTGAATTGCCGAAAGGATTTGAAAACCTTTTGCGCACAAATGCGAGTGTAATTGGCACCGCCGCCCGCCTTAATCACGCTGAAAGCAAAGTAATCGCGAAATACTGGGGACAGATTGAGACGAATGTTGTTGAGGCCGGATGGATTGGTGATCATTTGTTACCAAATTCAATCGTCCAACTTGGCGAAGCGTTTAATTTTTTCAGTGAAAATAGCGTCCTCAAAACAGAAGCGGAAAAATTATTGTGCCGATTTGATTTGGGTTTAAGCGGGTTTGAGATAAAAAAAGAAAAAAAGGAAAATGGATTCTCGCTTAATGTACAAGCGACCCATTTGTTTAATGGGCAAAAACAATATTTGCCGGTACAATATGAATCATCTGGTACTAAACAATTGTTTGTACTTCTAAAAAGTATTCTTGTTGCGCTTGAAAAAGGAAGTATTGCTGTTATTGACGAGTTTGATGTTAATCTCCACCCTGAAATGGTGATTGCTTTATATGATTTGTTTGTCCAACCTGAAACAAATCCTAAGAATGCTCAATTATTTATGAGCACTCACAGCCATATTCTATTAAGCAAACTTGATAAATATCAAATTATTTTAGTCGAAAAAAACGAAAATGGCATAAGCGAGGCGTGGCGATTGGATGAGGTTTCTGACGTTCGATCTGACGAGAATTATTATTCAAAGTATCTTGCCGGCACGTATGGGGCCGTTCCAAAAATATAACTACCAAAACATATGTCGAGAACGAATCCATACAAGAAGAAACGCCGAAGTGCTAAACGAACTCTCCTGATGTATGGCGAAGGATTAGGCGAGGAGATGTTTCTTAAACACTTGCGCTCTCTGTATGCTTACAATAGCGGCGTGTCGGTAACAATTAGGAATGGCAAAGGCGGAAATGCCAAAAGTATTGTTATAAATGCAATAAACGAACCGGGCGATTTTGAAAGAAGAATAGTTATTTTAGATAATGACAAAAATCAACGAGAGATGAGTCAAGCACGCGATGAAGCTAAAAAGAAAGGGGTGGAAATATTTGAAAATTCACCATGCTTGGAAGCGACATTGCTGTCAATCCTTCGTCTCAGGCAAAATTTTTCGACGAAACAAGCAACGTGGTGTAAAAGTGAATTTGAAACAAACTATATGGACAAGAAGAAGCGTACAGAATTGGCCGAATACGGAAAAATTTTTTCTAAACAAACACTTGATGCTCAGAGAACAAAAATAGTTGGACTCAACACGCTTATTTCTATAATGGAAAATAACTAAACCTACCCACCACCCAAATTGATGTCTCGCTGTCTGGCGAAAAATTTTGAGGCGAAGTGTTAAAGTTAATAATTGCCACCCTCCATGCGGGAAACCTACAAAGTACAAAAAAACATGGTGAATCGCAACCAAAACCGTGAAAAAGAACAAAAGGCTTTTTACTTTACATCAACCAGCTCTACTTCGAAGATGAGGGTGGAGTTAGCAGGAATTGGACCTGTTGCTTGCTCTCCATATCCGAGGCTTGGCGGAATTGTTAACTTTCTTTTTCCGCCCACTTTCATTCCTACGACGCCCAGATCCCACCCTTTGATTACTTTTCCCGTACCGATTTGAGTTTCAAATGGTTCTCCTCGGTCATATGAGCTGTCAAACTTTGTGCCGTCCGTAAGAGTACCTAGGTAATTGATCACCACAGTGTCTCCGCTTTTGACTTCGCGCCCATCGCCTACTTTTATATCTTCAATTTTTAAATCCTTGGTATTTGTTGTATCCATAGTCTTTGTCGTCTCAAGTTTTTGCGCCGGTAAAAAACTGTCCGTAATACGGAATATAAAAAGTGACGCGATCCCAAGCGCCAAAATTCCTACTATCAGAACAATCACTGACGATTTGGGCATAGTTGATATATTACACGAAAGAGGGGATGGTTTGCAATGGGAATAATTATTTATGGAAAATTTTCAAGACCAATATAATAATTGCGTCGACAATGACAGGAAAGAGCAAATACATACTTCCTTTTTGAAAAATTGCTGTTATCAATGGCTGGGAAAGAAAAGCCATAATCGCGCTGATCTGAATACGAAGACCCAGTAGGTAACAAACTCCTCCGACAAGCAAAACAACGAGCAGTAATTCAATTACTCCTTCCATGTCTTTTTTACTTGAAAACATGGTATTGCCAATTTCAAAAACAATCAACGCCAATAATAAAATATTCCAATAATTGTCCAATAAATTATTTTTAGTTGCGAAATAAATCACTCCGGTAATAATTCCTACTCCGATAAAGACAGGCGCTGTGCCGATAAGCAGGCGTCTTACGGGATCTGTTTTTTCCATAGAGACACTTCCGAGTACCACGCCGCTGCTAGTAATCTTTGGCCATAAAGATATTTTCCCTACAGGAACAAAAAGAACCACTGCGGTGAGCCAATGGGCAATTTCATGAAGAATTGTACCCGGCAATAAGAGAAGCGCCAACAGATTGATGGTTAACTTTTTATTTCGTGTCAAACGATAGAGAAGGCGGGAGAAGAGCATGCTGACATTATGCGAAAGAAAGTAGAGTAAAAATAGCTCGAAGACAAATAATCCTTCAAACAACATATCACAATTTATAATATTCCCTTTGTTTCTCTCTGAAAAGCAAATAAAGTTCGCGGGTCTTTTCTCCGACTGTACCGCTACCGATTTTTCGATCATCTATCATAACAACCGGCATGACATTCATAGTTGTGCTTGTAATCATTACTTCTGTGGCATTATATACCCGTTCTTTACTGATTTTTTTCTCCGTAACAGGAATACTTTTCTCTCGCGCCCATTGGATTAGTAGGTCGCGGGTTACGCCATTTAACACGTCTTTTGCCGGGGGAGTAATGATCCGGTCCTTCTCAACAACAAACAGGTTACTTCGCGTTCCCTCGGTCACAAAGCCATCTCGGTTTATCAACAGCGCTTCAATTGCATTCTTTTCTTGCGCAAGCCTATAAGCTGAAAAATTAAGTAACATATTGAAGTTTTTTGATTGGGGCAAGAACCGCTCGCCCGGATATGTAATTACTTTTATCCCCTCAGAATAAAACTTATTGGGATAGAAAGTCAGTCCCAGTCCGAAGATATAAATGCGTGCTTGTTTATTTTGTTCAGTATCGCCATATGCGAACAATCGAAGCAAAGCGTTACCCAATTTTTCCTCAGTGATAAATTTATGGATCCATGCCAGTACTTCTTCTGCGGGGAATCCCATCTTCATGCCGATTAAGTCAGCTGAGTGGAAAAATCTCTCAACATGTTTTTCCGGGTAAAAAGCTCGTCCGGCGATGACCTTCGCAGATTCGTATACGCCGAAATCGAACCAAACAGCCTTGTCGCTTACCGGCAAAGTCGCGTTTATTTCCTCGATTAGAGAACCGTTATACAGCACCCGCATATGTGTATTATACCCCTCTACTTTTTAAATACCAATTTATTATAATTTTGTCCGTAAAAATTTCCCTTCTTATCCTCGCTCACCGGCAAACCTCAAAATTGACAAATCCCCCAGTTATGAGATGATTTACTTATGAAAAAAAAGACTGATAAATTTATTTATTGGACTCCAAGAGTATTGGGAATAATATTTATTCTTTTTTTAATGATGTTCTCATTAGATATTTTTCAACCGGGATTGACAGACTGGCAAATAGCTATCGGTTTGTTTATGCATAACATTCCTGCGTTATTTTTATTACTTAGTCTGATAATTTCCTGGAAACATGAAATTGTTGGGGGAGTCACTTTTATTCTTGCGGGATTGGTCTACATTCTATTATTAGCAATGAATCCTAATTTTAAATGGTATATGTTATCTTGGTCCGTAATAATTTCCGGCCCGGCATTTATTATAGGAATATTATTTATTATTAATTGGCGTAAAAAATTAAAGCACAGAAAAAAATATTTGAATGAATCTTAGAGATTACAAGAAAGAACTTTGATTGATATAAAAAGTTCGTACATAATCCAACAACGTCAACCACAATTATCCAATATTGACGCTGGACAAATATTAAGAAATATTGTTAAATATTAACAACATGGCAACTGTAACTATTTCCCTTCCGGATCAAATTGCACTAAAAGTTGATGCTGAGGCAAAAAATCAAGGCTTCTCGACAAGATCAGAGTTTGTACGAAGCTTGCTTCGTAAGTATTTTGCCGGTGAAGAATTAAAATTTGAAGAATTCGATTCTCGTCCGATAGAAGAAATTAAACTTGAACTTACGAAAACTGGTAAATATGATCAAAAATTTATTGAAAGTATAATAAATGGTTTGGCAAAATCCTCAAAATATGTCCGTTAAGCCTTTACGATTAGACCTCATCAAGTACTTAAAAAAACATAATATTCAAAAGAAATATGATAAGCAGGTTAATTTATTCCAACTTAGCCCTCGTCACCCTTCACTAAATACTGAAAGGCTTGAACCTAAACATATAAAAATCTATTCGTTTAGAATTGATAGAAAATATAGAGCAATATTTATATTTACATCTTCTAAGGAAATAGAAATTATTGATATTAACGATCATTATAAGTAACTTGGAATGTAAAAATTTTCTGTGAGGGCTATTCCAC
>JAHIGH010000078.1 GCA_018900295.1 Patescibacteria group bacterium
AGCCGCTTAATTTGCATCTCCCTTTTCTTCCAAAGCCGTACAGTAGAACGCTGTTCTGTTTCCAAATCATTTTTGAGCGATATAATACTTTCAACCTGCGTTTCAAATCGGTTTCGGAATGAATCTTTTGTCAAATACACAAAAAGAGCCTCCAATTTTTCATCTTTATGAACAGACGTGGATTTCGCGACCGCAAGTTCGAATAATTCAATTCGTAATACTTCCGCGAGCGGTAACGCGTATTCATAACTGGTAACCCAAATATTTTCATAATATCCGAATTTCTCAATACTCTCAGGTAGAACATCGCTTACAAGAATAGCTATACATGTCTCAAATTTTCTCTTTTCCTCACGAAGTTTCATCGACCAGTCCCTTCCCCATGCCTTAGCTCGCTTAGTTTCCCATAAGATTATTCCCGCATTCTGCCCGAATTTATTTCTTACTTTTTGGGAAATGTCTGCTCCTTCAATGCCTTTTGGCACAGGTGTTATCTCATCCGTTGGAAAAGCATCTTTCAGTTGGGCTTCCAAATCCAATTCCAGCACTTCACCTTGAAGTTGTTGCGATTTTTGCGCTGCTTTCCGTTGCGCTTCTTCCAGAGCCTTCTTGGTATCATTCAACTGTTTTTGCAGCTCTGCTTTTTCTAAATCGGATTTTTCTTTTATCGTCTTTGATATTTCCTCCTGAAGTTTTTCCCTCTGTGCGTTTAACTTCTTTTCCATCTCCAATTCCCGCTGTTCATCTTTGGTTCTTAGATCACGGATTGATTTATTCATCTCAAGAAGCTGTTCGTTAAGTTTTTTGCTTTTTTCCTTCTCCTCAGCATTTTCATTCTGGAAATTTTTCATCTTAAATTCCAGTTCTTCTCTGATTTTGTCGCCGGCCTTTTTCTCAATTTCCAGCCGTAATTTTTCAAGTTCTTCTTTATGTTTTCCGCTCAATTCCTTCTTTATCTCCTCGCTGACTTGATGTTTTAGCGCCAGGCTGACATCCACATCTTTTCCGCAATTCCGACAGGTCACAGTAACCATAATTTTATTGAATATTATCATACTGCGCGATATGTCATAACGCAAGAGTGAAAAAAATATTTTTAAGGTAATTTTAATTTGATTGATCTCATTAAATTTGTTACTATACTTATGGAAGGCGATATAAGCTATGAATAACAAAAACCACTCATTTGAAAAAATATTAAGCGTTTCTTCCGAAAACATCAATTATACTTTGTTGGGTTTTTCAAAGATCGAGTGGTCTGAGTTTTTATTAAATCCCAGAAGATTGCGTGGAAGCGATTTTTTAATGAGATGGTCTCAAGGCGTATGGAGTGATCACCGTCTTATGGACGGTATAAATTCCTCTAGCGATTTTTACGCAATTCCATATGGACCAAGCGGAACTGCGCCTCACGATGATGTTCGGGCTTTCGAATTGTATTTTGAAAGGTTAGAAGCTGCGGGATTAGGTGATATAAAAAGACCTGATCTTTTGATATTTAAGAAACAGGACAAACTAGAAATAGAAAAAATTATTGAAAAGTATAATGGCTTGGCAGAATTACCTTTTATTAAAGAAGAGAGTCTTAAACCCTTGTTATCTAAAGTTATTATTGGTGTCGAGTGTGAAAATAGTTTATGGAAAGCAGAAAAAATGCCTGATTTTAACACAGCGCTTAGACCTCAAAAGCGTCTCGAAGGAAAACTTGGTTTGGCGAAAAATGCAGTATTACCAACAATTATAATTAAAGAGGAAGACAGAGAGCCGCTAAAAAAATGGGAAGAAATGAATAAACTCCAAATTCATGTTTGGCATGTTTTTTATGACCGCGCATATGGAATTTCTTTGAATGAAGCTGAGCGATTAATAGAAGAGAAGGTAACCCTGCCAACTATTCAGATATTTCAAGCGCCAGGGGGAGCAACAACCCAAAAAGCAATTTATAAATTTTACTACCATTATGGTTATCCCTTAGGTAAAGCGACTCAAGAGCCAAAACTACTTCCGGCTTGTGTAGAAGACAAAAATGGACACATTCTTCCTTATGTAAAATTCGATGGTGGTAGTTTGAAAATTTCTGAGGAATGTTTGAATATATTACACAAACTTTAATTATGAGTAACAAAAATAGAGAAGAATTAAGAGGCTTGGGTCAATTTTGGACACCGGCATGGATTGCTAAAGTTATGGTGGCTTATTTTCTTGATGGCAAACAAAAAGAGCTTTTTGATCCTGCGGTTGGGGCGGGTGCTTTTTATGTAGCATTGAAAGAACTGGATAAAAAAAGACAAATCAAATTTTATGGTACTGACATTGATCAAGGTGTGATAAAAGAGGCCTTTAATCATAAAATTTTTGACAATAAAAGTGTAGTAGAAATGAGAGATTTTATTAAGGAACCGCCAATGAAAACATTTCCTGCAATTATTGCTAACCCACCATATATCAGACATCATCGCTTATCAACAGATACAAAGAAATTATTAAAACAAATTAGCTACAAATACACAGGCTGCGATATAGATGGAAGAGCTGGAATTCATATTTACTTTCTAATTCAATCGTTGGGCTTATTAGAAAATGGCGGAAAACTATCTTTTATAATGCCTTCGGACACCTGCGAAGGTGTATTTGCAAAAAAATTATGGAGCTGGATAGGAAATAATTACTGTATTGAAAAAGTTGTTACCTTTGAAAGCGAGGCTACGCCTTTTCCGAATATTGATACCAACGCTATAATATTTTTTATTTCGAAAAATCCTAGACAGTCAGTTTTTGAATGGATTAGAGTAAAAAAAGAGTCAGATCAATTATTAAATTATTTATTAAACAAGAATTGTGATTTTTCTGATTTAGAAATAATTAAGAGAGATACAGAAGAAGCTTTATTCACGGGAATGTCGAGAAGACCAACAAAAAAAAGCCAATACAAGTATCGTCTAAGCGATTTTGCAAAAGTAATAAGAGGTATTGCGTCAGGTGCTAATGATTATTTTTTCATTACGAGACAAAAAGCTGAAGAGTTAGGAATCCCAAGCAAATATTTCAAACTGGCATTGGGTAGAACGAGAGATGTGGAAGGGAATATCATTACAGCCAATGATTTGAAAAAACTCGAAGAAAAAGGTCGTCCTACTTTATTATTATCACTTGATAATCAACGAAAAGAAGATTTACCAAAATCATTAAGAGATTATATTGAAATAGGAGAAAAAAATAATTTACAGCATAAAGCCCTTATCTCAACAAGAAATCCTTGGTACAAAATGGAAAAAAGAGAATCTCCAAAATTTCTTTTTGCTTATCTTGGTAGAAGAAACGCAAGGTTTGTGATGAATCAAGCTGATGTAATACCCTTGACAAGTTTTCTCTGCGTATATCCGTTGTCTGATGACGAAAAGTATATTAATAAATTGTGGCAGATTTTAAACAACCCTAAAACAATCAATAATTTAAAACTTGTTGGAAAGTCATATGGCTCTGGTGCAGTTAAAGTAGAACCAAAATCGCTAGCTAATTTACCAATTCCCGAAGAAGTCATAATGCAGGCAGGTATTGAGCCGATATACGCAAAAGAACAACAAAAAACATTGCAAAAAACATTGTTTGAGTTTGCATATTACTGAAAATAAGAATTTGCCGCCAAAGATAAACCTGAAATCGTCCAATCAGAAAAGCTTTTATGAATATTATAAATATAGAATTAGGAAAAGTAATTAGATCAATTATTTTTGAGAAAATAAGAAAGGCTGGGCTGGGAGCATGAAAGCGATTACGAGAGCCGCCGTTATTTACAGTTTGACTTTATATTTTTTGCCCATGCTCATTCCCGGCCTCAAAATTACCGGTGGTTTTTTAACCTTTTTGATGGGTGGTATTGCTCTTGCGCTGATGTTTCTGATACTCAAGCCCATACTCAACATTATTAGTTTTCCGATTAATTTAGTCACGTTAGGATTATTTTCTATCCTTACTAATGCGTTTATTCTTTATCTTTTAGTATTATTTGTCAGCGGGATTTCTATCGTTCCCTTTAATTATCCTCCTTCCGAAGTTCTCAGTTTTGCCGTTCCAAAAATTTCTTTCCCCCTCTTTTTTGCTTACATTTACACAGCGTTTATGCTATCATTCATTGATTCTTTTCTTTCCTGGCTGATAAAATAGGATAAATTATTGTTACATTGCTTCATTGCAAAATTACTGATTATTTATGATTTCAACAATGTAGCAATTAATCTAATATGAGCATTAAGAGAACTGAGCTGCAGTCTAAGAAAATTGTCTGCCTGGGCGGAGGAATTGGGACGGTTAATTTACTTAAGGGATTGAGAAAATATACTTCTAACATTTCTGTTGTTGTTTCAATAGCGGATGAAGGTGGTTCTGCGGGAAGATTGCGTAGGCTCTTCGATGTTTCCCCCTCCGGTGATATTGTGTCTTGTCTGGCTGCTTTTGTAGAGGAAAAGAATAAATCATTAGCTAAGATCCTTACCTACCGGTTTCCGGGTGATCGTTATGGTCGCGACGGTGAGCTGTGCGGCCATAAGATGGGTAACCTGATGATGGTTGCCGCACAGGAAATTACAGGCAGTTTTGAAGAAGCGATCAAACTGATGAAAAAGCTTTTTCAAGTTACGAATAATATTTTTCCGGTAACAGATGAACCGGTACTAATTAAAGCAAAGACCATAGACGGTATAGAGGTAATAGGTGAAGAGAAAATTGATCTCGGAAAATATGAGGGTATTAGGGTTCTTGATCGTGTATCTATCGTTTCTAAAAATCCAAAAGCTTCTCGGAAAGCCCTTGAGGCTATCCAAAAAGCAGATATTATTATTGCCGGACCGGGAGATTTGTATACAACTATATTACCTGTTTTAATTATTCCCGAAGTAAGTGAAGCCCTGAAAAAGATAAAAAATACAAAAATTTTTATTGTGAACGTGGCGAACAAGCCATTTGAAACAAAAGGCTATAATGTTCATGATTTCTTATTCGCGATTAACAAGCATTTAGGAACCTTCCCTTTCGATAAAGTTATTGTAAATAACAATTTTTCTTTGCCAATACCAAAGCCTTTTAATTATTCGTACGTTGGATTAGAATTGGAAAAAATTCAAAAAAAACCTGGTCTATTTTCATTAATTGAGGCTAATTTGGTAGATAAAAATTTCCCTTTATATCATGATTCGAATAAACTTGCAGACATAGTGGTAAAAAATATATAATACAAACTATGCTTGAAAATATTTTAAATATCTCGCAACTTATTATTTCAATTTTTTTGATTGGTGCAATTTTACTACAAACTCCGGAAGGGGGATTATCTCCTGTTTTTGGCGGAGGAGGAGAAATGTACAGAAGCAGACGTAATGTCGAAAAATTACTGCTTATTGCAACTATTGTTCTTTCTATAATTCTGGGGATATTATCATTGGTGCTTCTCTTCCCGCAATTTAACAAGTAATTACGTAAATTTTTGTAGTTTCTTTTTTATGGTTGTTCGAAAAAGGCTTATTTTTTGGCTGATTCGCGCGTATATTCGAAAATCAGGCAGGGTTATTTTTTTTTCATTTCTTGCCGGTCTTATTTTCTTTTTTATCTTCCTTATTATTTTAAGGTTTTATGCAAATTTAATACCGGTCTACAAAATAAGTATTATTGGTGTTTCCGGCGCGTATACCAAAGATAATCTTCCGTCATTTATTGTAGAAAAAATTTCAAGGGGACTTACTGCTGTAGATAAATCCGGGGAAGTAAAGCCGTCAGTTGCCTCATCCTGGGAAATACTCAATAACGGTAAAAAGTATGTTTTTCATTTAAAAAATGATCAGTATTTTTCTGACGGAAGAAAAATCACGTCTGAGCTTGTTAATTATAATTTTTCCGATGTTTTAGTAGAAAGACCCGATGCATTGACAGTTGTGTTTAAATTAAAAGAAAGTTATTCGCCATTTCTTATTACTGTATCACGACCTTTATTTCATGCAGGACTTGTTGGCTTAGGAGATTACAAAATTGATGATATTAAATTAAACGGTGATTTTGTGCAATCTTTAACATTAAGCAGCGTAAAAAATAGGTTTGATATTACAAAATATGTTTTTTACCCAAGTATTGAAGCTTTAAAATATGCATACGTTTTAGGTGAAGTTACTTACGCGGTAGGTTTTGATAACCTGAGGTTTGGTAATATATCTTTGGAAAAGTTTAACAATTCTGTTACCTCAAAAAAAATAAATTATACTAAATTAGTAACCTTATTTTACAATAATAATGATAGTATTCTATCCGATAAAAAGATCCGGTTAGCACTTTCATATGCTCTCCCTAATGATTATTCCGAAGGAGAAAAAGTTTTTCTTCCTTATTTTCCAGCTTCAATATATTACAATAATGATCTTGAAGACAAAAAGCAGGATATTCCTCACGCGAGACTGCTTCTTTCTGCGTCAAGTCTTGCAAGTAAGTCGGCAGACACACAGTTGAAAATTAATCTATCGATTAAAACTTTACCTAAATATAAAACAGTAGCCCAAAAAATAGCAAAGAACTTGTTAAAGATCGGAGTACATATATCCATAGAAGAGACAAATTCTATCCCTACAAATTATCAAATATATTTAGGTGATTTCATTTTATCTAAAGATCCTGACCAATACCAATTGTGGCACTCTGATCAGCCTAGAAATATTACTAAATATAAAAATTTGCGTATTGATAAATTACTTGAAGACGGTAGAAAGATCAATGATTTAAATTCACGCAGGAAAATTTATTCCGATTTTCAAAAATTCCTTATTGATGATGTTCCTGCTTCTTTTCTTTATTTTCCGGCAGAGTATGAGATCAGCAGAAAATAGCGGATTTACTCCGAAGATTCTTATGATAGTTTATGGCAAAGCGGTGCGCCTCGTCCCTGATCCTCATAATTAAATTCAGAGAAGGTGAATTCCTTGGAAGCAAAACCTCCTCAAACTCCCTCTGACTCCCTCTTATCTGGGGGAGAAATCCTTGCTCCTCCCCTGATAAGGGGAGGTTGGGAGGGGTTATCGGTATCACTATCGTCTCTTCCCTCTTTGCCAACCCAATCAGCGGAATTGATACTGCGTTGTCTTTTAGAACCTCAAGCGCGCAAGATACCTGTCCTTTTCCTCCATCAACAATAATTAAATTTGGCGCGTCCCATTCCGTATGTTTAAAACGTCTTTTCAATACCTCAGACATCATCGCGAAATCATTGGGCTTCGCCTCGCCGTAGTCCTGTCCTTTGAGGACGGAGGCGGGTTTGCCTCCTCTTATTTTAAACCTTCTGTATTGTGATCCTTCTTTCTCACCGCCTAGAAAAACAACCATAGATCCCGTGGCATTTGTTCCCTGAAGATTTGAAATATCATAGCATTCGATTCGTGAAAGAGATTCGAGATTCATTCCGTATTTATTTAAAGTCTGTATTAATTCCTGCATTTCCTTTTCCCTTATATCCGTACGTAGATTAGGATTTAGATCATACTCAAGAGGCCTGTGAAAGGGAGTTGTGATAAATGAGAGTGCGTCGATTTTTTTTTGAATTATAAGGGCTTCTTCGAATAGCTCATTTTTACTTAACGTTTCGCGTTCTATTTCAAGCTCCTTCATTATTTTTCGGGATTGCCCTTTTAATATACGGATAATGCTGCGGATATTCTGCTTATATATAATACTTGCTTGTTTTGAATCATAAATACCGGGGCAAGGACACAAACCAAGATGATGATAGAGACAGGGTTTTTTCGGATGATTTCTGACTGAAACATAGGGAAAAACCTGACGGATTGTTTTAAGTACTAGTTTAACTGAGGAGGTGTTCGGATATGGCCCGAAATATATAGCACGCGGGTCTTTTTCCTGTCTGACCAGCGTGATATTCGGATACACGTCTTTACTTGTAATTTTTATACTAATATAAGATTTATTATCTGCCAGGCGGATATTATATTTTGGTTTATATTTTTTTATATAAAATGCTTCAAGTAGCAATGCTTCCAGTTCTGACTCAACTATAGTAATATTAATTTTTCGGATATTTTCAACAAGGACCCTGGTCTTTTCTCCAAGTGTGGTTTTGTTAATAAAATATGAACAAACACGACTTTTTAAATCGTTTGCTTTTCCTGCATATATGACGTTTCCATTTCCATCCAAGAATTTATAAACGCCTGCCTTTGACGGCAAAGATGAATATTGTGATACAGAATATACTAATTCCAACTACGCCTCCTATTACTTGCCATTTTTTAATTAACAACGGTGAAATATCTATTTTTTGAGTGATTTCCTGGTTGTCCATGCGTATTTTAAAACTCTTGACACTGTTTGTCAAAAAGGGTTCCGCGTCAAAAGAAACATTTATTTCGCTCATGCCAAATGGCGGTATAGACGAAGTGCGTATTGCTTGAGCTTGTGGAGACAGGTCAGCCGACGTAATGCTTAATATTTGCGGATATATAATATTTTGACCATTATTTTTTATCGAAATTTTTCCCCTAATTGGGAAAGAAGACATCATATACTCAGGTAGTGAAGAAATTATATTGAATACAATCTCTTCTTGTGGTATATTTCGGCTGAAATCTACTGAGATATCTTTTGTATTTTTTTCCGTAATAAATTTATATCCGCCGGCCGGTATTGGATAGTTACTATCTGCTCCTTTTATTACAAATACTAAATGGTCAAAATCTAGTGTTGAAAAATAATCAACTCCACCGGTAGTGCTTCCCCAAGTCGGATCTACCATTACCCATGTTTTTTTTTGTGTATCATAATATTCCGGCCATGCGTGCAGTATATCCTTGACAAGTGAAAGCGGCCGTTGTTTGGAGTTTTGTGTGTATGCAAATCCATTCACCTCCCGTGCCGGTATGCCTGCGGCACGGGCGATAGCTATAAATAAATCTGTATATTCCAGGCAAACTGCCGAATTTGGGTTTTGCAGTACTTTTAAAGCACCCATGCGCGGTTTGTCATCGGTTACCCTGGTAAAATCATATTTAAGCGTCTTTACAACGTAGTTATAAATTGCCTCAGGTGTTCTTAGCTCATTCGCCAATCGTCTTATTTCGCTTGATTTTGTTTGCCAGTACGGCTTTTCCTCCAAATTTCTGGACAAGTCCTGAGTTGAAAGATCCTCAGGTTTGGGAACGAGGAATATTTCGGCTTTTCCATCAACGACAATATCTATTCTTTTCGCTGGCGGGATCCTGAATCGCGCTAGCCAGTTATTGTCCTTATCCAAAATAACATTTTCCGGTCTTGGATTAATACTTTGCAAGAATATATTTTGATAATTAGTTGTAGGTGGTAGCGCAATATCTGTTTCTATCGGGTAAAGATTGTCATTTTTTAAGTGGTAGATAAGATGGAACGAATATATTTGCTTATCTCCAAAAGATATGGAAATTCCTGATCTTCCAAGTTGTTCCTTGCTGAAAACAAGGTTATTAACAATTTGAGATGGCTTGCCGGGCGTAGCCTGGGCGGCGGCGGGCTTTATAAATGCCGGTGCTCCGAACGATCGCGGAACACTTATTTCTACGGTAAATTTATCAAACTCCTCAGGATTCGCAATGCCGGGGATGTTAATTTCCCGGATTCTTCCATACTGTTTCGCTACGTCGGGGCTATCAAAAGAAAGGTTGAAATTTAATTTGGACCCAAACCCCACAACCTTTTTATTAAACTCTAAATTTATTTCGTATCCGTCTTTCGTTTTTTCAACGATAGGATTGATTTTCCCGTCAGGATCGGAAGCTATAACATTATTTATGGTATCGAAGCCGACATTTATTTTATACGACGAGGCATAATAATCAGAAGAAGTATTTATCAAAGTTATATTTAGTGTTACGTGCGTTATGCTGTTTTCAGCGGTTGTATATTTGACATGATAATCAGTGGTGAAATTTTCGGAAGCCGAAGCTGTTCGTACGCAGATGAAGAACGTGATGATAAAAAAAATTGTTAGTAAATATTTTAGTAATTTCTGGATCATTAAGATAACAATATAACAATGAAACAATTGTTAATTCTATTTTAGTACATTTTTAAGAAATTTTCCTGTCCAGCTTTTCGGGTTATTTGCAATTTCCTCCGGAGTACCTATGGCAACAACTTCACCGCCCTTTTCTCCTCCTTCGGGACCCAAGTCAATAATATAATCGGCATTTTTTATAACGTCCAGATTGTGCTCGATAACAATAACCGAATTCCCAAGATCAACTAATTTTCGCAATACATACAGCAGCTTTTCCAAATCGGCAAAATGAAGTCCTGTTGTCGGTTCATCCAGTATATAAAGAGCATCCTTCCCTTTTTTTGAAAGCTCTGTGGCGAGTTTGACCCTTTGGGCTTCTCCGCCTGAAAGCGTCGGTGCGGGCTGGCCAAGTTTGATATATGACAGGCCAACATCGTTAAGAGTCGCGAGTCTATGCGCGAGACCCGGGACGAATGAGAAAAAATTAAGTGATTCTACAACACTCATGTTTAAAATCTCTGCAATATTTTTATTATTAAATAAAACCTCAAGGGCTTCGTTGTTGTATTGTTTACCACGACAAATATCACATTTGACATAGATGTCAGGAAGAAATTGCATTTCTATTTTGATTTGTCCCTCTCCCATACATGCTTCGCAGCGCCCTCCTTTGACATTGAAAGAAAATCTACCTGGTTTGTAGCCTCGCATTTTTGCTTCCTTGGTACTGGCAAAAAGATCACGGATATATGTGAAGGCTCCGGTATATGTTACAGGGTTGCTTCTTGGTGTTCTTCCGATAGGTGATTGGTCTATAGCGAAAACATGACGTACATACTCGTGTCCCTGCATTTCAAGAAATTTACCCGGTTTTTGCGGATGGAAGGAGTTTTTTAGCTGCATCAAGCCATGATAGAGTATGTCATTGATTAGAGTGGATTTACCGCTTCCCGAAACACCTGTAACAACAATAAGTTTATTAAGTGGAAATGTAACGTTTATATTCTTTAAATTATGCTCCGCCGCCCCAAAAAGTTTTAATATTTTTTTATCAGGGGAAACCAAAACCCTCCCTCCCCCTCTCTTATCAGGGATGGAACATGGAGATTCTCCCCCTGATAAGGGGGAGTTGGAGGGGGTTTTAATCATAATCCTCTTCCTTCCCGATAAATACGCTCCTGTCAAAGAATTTTTGTTTTTCTTGATCTCTTCAATTGTCCCTTGTGCGATTATATTCCCCCCTTTTTCCCCTGCTCCGGGACCAAAGTCAAAAATATAATCTGATTCTTCCATTGTTTCCTGGTCGTGTTCAACGACAATTACCGTGTTACCTAAATCGCGAAGTTTTTTTAACGTCTGTATTAATTTGGAATTATCCCGTTGATGCAGCCCGATTGATGGTTCGTCCAGTACATACAAAACACCTGTTAGCCCGCTTCCGATTTGCGATGCCAGACGAATTCTTTGCGCTTCTCCTCCTGCCAATGTAGACGCGTTACGCCCAAGCGTCAGGTAATCAAGTCCGACATCTATGAGAAAGCTCAGCCTTTGGCGTGTCTCACGTAGTATCATTTTCCCGATCTCCTGCTCTCTTTTTGAAAGCGTTTCTTCACCTAAACTATCGATAAATTTAAATGCCTGGTCTATTGGTAAATTGGCTATTTCAACAATTGATTTGCCTGAAATTGTTACAGACAACGCTTCCTTTTTTAGCCTGGCTCCCTGACACATCGGACAAATATCATATCGTAAAAATTTATCGATTTGAGTTTTGACGAATTGGGAATCCGATTCGTTATAACGTTTTTTGAGTTCAAAACTAACACCACGGAATGGCTCATGTATTTCTGTGCGTCTTCCCCACCTGTTCTCGCCTTCAACGCGGTATTCTTTCTCACCGGTACCGTAGAGTAATAAATTCTTTTTTTCATCTGCAATATCACCTAATTTGGTTCTAAGAGGAATATCATTTTCCTCGCAGAACGTTCTAAATGTACGCGAGAACCACGTATCATTCTCTGTATAATTAAAAAATGGCAATACTCCACCCTCATTGAGAGTCAAATTATTGTTAAAAACCAGATCGCGGTCAACATTAAGAACTTTCCCCAGGCCAGTGCAATTCGGACATGCGCCGTGCGGAGTATTGAAAGAGAAGATTCTGGGCTCGATTTCAGGAAAAGAAATATTACAAACAGGGCAAGCGAACTTTTCTGAAAAAAGCATGTCCTCCATTTTATTTGGCTTCTCTGGCAGGGAGAAAGAAGAATCCTTGATAATCGAAACGATCATTTCACCGTTACCGTATTGCAAAGCTTGTTCAACATTAGTAATAACGCGTTGCCGGTCGGTTTCTTTTGTCAGCACCAAGGAATCTAGAATTAACTCGATAGTGTGCTTATTTGTTTTAATAAGCACAACGCTTTCATCAAGCGAATAAACTTCTCCATCTATCCTCACCTTCCTGTAACCTCTTTTTTTCAGGCCATGGAATAATTCGGTATATTCTCCTTTTCTGTCTTTTACAATCGGTGCCATAAGCATAATACGCAGGTCTTTCCGTCCGGGATCCTTGTAAGTTTTTAATAAATTATATATGGAATTCGCGATCTGCTCTTTGGATTGCCTGGCTATTTCCCGTCCGCACTCGGGACAATGCGGATGTCCTATGCGTGCGAAAAGCAAACGGAGATAATCATAAATTTCAGTTACGGTTCCGACGGTTGAGCGGGGATTGTGGCTGCTTGATTTTTGGTCAATAGATATGGCCGGAGACAAGCCTTCGATTAGGTCTACGTCCGGCTTTTTCATCGTCCCCAGAAATTGACGTGCATATGATGAGAGGCTCTCGACGTATCGTCTCTGCCCCTCGGCATATACCGTATCGAAAGCCAAAGAAGATTTTCCGCTGCCCGACAATCCGGTCAGAACCACCAGCTTGTTCTTAGGGATTTCCATGTCAATGTTTTTAAGATTATGTTCGCGAGCACCTTTTATAATAAGTTTATCCATAATTATTAATTCCTCATCCTTGTTATTTTTGATATTTGATCTTTGATTTTTGATCTGGTAGACGACCTTCCATTATAATCCTAATCCGAAGCCATATCAACCACGCCCACCCCCCCCCAAGCCTCATGAATGGATAGGGGCGTAATACGGGGGTCAACGTAAGAGATTATTGCTAAAAATTCTATAAAACCTGGTAATAAGTATAAGCAGTAGTTTGCTTGTGGAATTGTAATCCATACAAAGAGGCTTATTTATATAATTGTTTTATTGATCAAATTTTCTTTTTCTATAGCTAAATAAATATAATCTAATAATTTTGTTAAAATACTTGTATTTTTCTCAATTCTTTCTTTCCATTGTTTTCTTTGAATATATAAATAAAATTTAAGATCTTCATATATATCTTTTTTATTTTCAGGGAGTAAATCAAAAGTACGATAGGCAACGTCTAATAGCTCAATATGATGTAAATCTTTATCTTGATATGAAAACACATGAACATGTTCTCCTCTGGTTTTAATAAGGCCGTCAACGGAGTCCAAAAAGGTCTTTTTTAAACTATCAATTAGTTGTATCTCAGTACTTGTTTTTAAGAAGTGTTTTTTAATTAGTTTTCTTTTCATTAAAGTTAAAAATCTAATAACTCTCTCTTTAAATATATATACTTCATTTAAATACCATTCTATATTTTTTCTGTGTTGGTGCACTCTTGTGAAGCCCTTTTTTTCAAAACTTGATGAATGAGTAGTAATAAATTTAGGGAAGAGCTTAAGTAGATCAAAAGAATTTTCTATTTCAGATATCACTTGACCCAGTTCTAATATATCATTTTCATATTTACTCAAGTTATTACCTTTGTGTTGTTTTTGTAATAACGGTGTTGTTCTCGCTATAAATGACTCTATAAATATTTTTCGTGGGCTTGGTTTGATTTTCATATTTGATGATTTTTTTGTTCCAATTACAGAAAGTAATGCATTTGATGCATGGCTCGCTACTTACAAAAGATAAAATCTTTTTTTATATTAATTAAGCCTTTTAGATCAAGCCTTTAAAACCGGATTAATCCTTAGCTCTCAATTAAATCCGGACTGGATGGGTATGAGAATTATAGAATTTTTTATGGGGTTTTTATATTAGCTTTATGAACTCCTCTGTACTCAAATCTATTTGTCTAAGAATCGTACGGAGCGTGCCCTGCGGAATTGGTTTGGGATGAACAGCGACTTGAGTCCATCTCCCATCTGCATGAGCAAGGCGCACATGGCTTCCTTTTTTACCGATAATTTCAAAACCTTGTTTTTCAAGAAACTTAATTAGCTCTTTCCCCTTAATATTTCTTGGTAATTTGCTCATTTAAGCAATAGAAAGTTTTATGCCTGTCGGCGCAATCACTTTTGCAGAGGTAATAATTTGCTCTTCCATATGATCAATTGGTATTTCCTTCCCTTCTTTTGCAAGAGACTTAACAGCAAGCTCAATACCATCTTTTATACTTGTCAAGACTTCCTCGATAGTATCGCCATAGTCCGATATACAAAGTGTTGGGCAATATGCTACATAAACTATCTCCCCATTATCATACTTCTCCCTCTCAATAATAATTCTATAATTTAAAATTTTCTTTTCCATATTCACAGTATACAAAATTATTGAAGCTATAACAACTATTCGATTACTTTTCACTTACTGCACGGAAGATATCAAGCAGGAATATAAAGGATATTTTTAGCTCAAGCATTTAAAACCGGATTAATCCTTAAGTGTTAACTCAATCCGGAACGGGCGTGTATGGCTCTTATTCACTCAAAATAATTGACACAGCAATCAAATATACCACTCCGCAATCATTTTGCAAAAATTTGGTATATACCTACCGTAGCTTTGCCTCTTCGCCTTATAGGCTTCGAGGGCACAAGTCAAAGTATCGCCGTGCCCTTCCGTAGCTTTAGCGAAGGAGGGTTAGGTATTA
>JAHIGH010000079.1 GCA_018900295.1 Patescibacteria group bacterium
ATACAACCAACCCCAACTCCCATCTCCACTATTCCAACAATAACCTCAAAACTAGATCCAACTGCAAATTGGCAAATTTATAGAAATGAAAAATATGGATTTGAAGTAAAATACCCGGAAGATACAATTATTAAAGAGCGAGATTTTTCCAAAGATAATTTAATAAGTTTTTCTGTTAATTTTGGTCAAATTTCTAATAATCAATTAGTAATGATTTCTATTACTAATGAGGGTATGCTAGGTTTAGTAGAAGAAGGAATGGTAGTTATTAGTAGGAAGGAAATTGTAGTAGGCAGAATTAAAGGCAGTCTAATAGTCGGACAAGATCAAAAAGATGGAAGTACGATTAAAAGTATTATTTTATTAACAAAAAATCAGAAATTATATCAAATTATTGGTTCAGGAAAAGTCTTTGACCAGATCCTTTCCACATTTAAATTTACAGGAAAAAATATTAAAACAGGGAAGGTTGAAATTAATTATAAAATAGTGGAACAAAGTCAAAAATTGGTTGATAGTGGTAATCAGCCATGGCAATTAAATCCGATTATGGTTTTGTCAAATGAAATGACCCAATATGGGTTTAATGAAAAAGATTATGAAACCTTAGCAAATATTCCTAGCGTAGACGATCAAAAAAAATTCGGAACGGAAATAACAAATATTCAGGTGGAAATGACTCATAAAAATGAAACTTACATCATAACTTTAGTTCAACCTGTTATTGGAATAGGAAAAATTTGGACAATTTCAGAAATAAATTTAAAAGAAAAATAGGAATTTTGCCAAAGGAAATACTATTTTTACCTACTGGATTCCCGCCTTCGCGGGAATGACAAGGTTGATGATTATGAGTTTTGTTAAACCCTGAACAGTTACAAGATCAAACCTTGCATATAAATTATTATTGGTATAATATAATAGGCATCATGTGTAGTTCGACTATTCGTTTACAACTTGAAGAAAAGGAACTTATAAAAGCCCATAAATTAGCGGAAGAATGGGGGTTTTCTTCGGTTGAGGAAGTCCTGAAAGAATTTATTAAACGTTTTCTCAATAAGAATGTTGTAACTTCCTCCAATTTAACACAAAAAATTACATTAACAAAAAAAGCGAAAACACGTTACAAGCAAATGAATGAAGACTTTAAAATCGAAAAGGATATTAGCATTGCAAAAAGCGTTGATGACTTTCTTGCCCAACTCAATGCATGACTATTAAGTACAATTCCGCTTTTCTGAAGCACTACCGGAAACGCATCCTACCATACCCGGAACTTAAGAACCGCTTTGATAAAAGGATAAAGATATTTGCACAGGACAAAAATAATCCTCTACTTCATAATCATCAGTTATCAGGAGACATGAATGGATTTTGCGCTTTTTCTATAACTGGAGATATCAGGATTATTTATAAATATGAATCAAAGGATACGGTTTTATTTTACGATATAGGCACGCATAATCAAGTATATAAATAAAATCTATGCTATACTAAATTGATGAAAATAGGCATAGATGCGAGGTTTTGGGACGAATCAGGAGTCGGAAGATATACAAGGAATTTAGTGGAACAGCTTCAGGAAATTGATAAAACAAATGAATATGTATTGTTTGTAAGTTCAAAAGTCTACCAAGAAATCAAAAATCAAACCCTGCCTGCCGGCAGGCAGGAATCAAAAATCAAAAATAATAAAAATTGGAAATTAGTAGAAACAGCGATTCATTGGCATTCCATAGGGGAACAGTTTAAATTTCCTCAAATAATAAACCGCGAGAATCTAGACCTCATGCATTTTCCTTACTTTTCAGTACCGGTTTTTTATCACAAGCCTTTCGTAGTGACGATACATGATCTTATACTTCATCACTTCGCTACAGGTGAAGCGACAACCGGATCACGATTGGTTTATTATCTAAAATTACTGGGATATAAATTCATAATAAAAACGTCAGCCAGAAAAGCTAAAAAAATTATTACAGTTTCCAAAGCGACTAAAGTCGAGGTAATAAAACATCTCCATGTTCCTGAAGAAAAAATTACTGTAATATACGAAGGAGCATTCAGCCCGCCCCAGCCTCCCCTTATCAGGGGAGGAGTACAGACTTCTCCCCCTGAAAAGGGGGAGTTAGAGGGGGTTTTGTTAGACTATCTTCTTCACGTTGGCAACCTATACCCTCATAAGAATATGGATTTATTGCTAAAAACATTTATGAAAATAAAAGACGGGGAGAATCTTCCTGTGCAACTTATTATCGCCGGAAAAGAAGACTATTTTTATTATAAATTTCAAAAAAAAGTAAAAGAACTGGGGTTACAAAATCAAATTCTTTTTATGGGCGAAATTTCAGACAGTAAATTACAATATTTATATCAGAACGCCTTAGCGCTAATTAGCACTTCTCTAATGGAAGGATTTGATCTTCCCACGATTGAAGCGATGAATAATAATTGTTTGGTACTAGCCTCAGACATTCCTGTCCACAGGGAAATATGTGAAAATATTGCAATATATTTCGATCCGGAAAAAGAAGAAGACTTAATTTCAAAAATAAAAGAAGTCTGCAGCAACGGAAAAGAAAAATATAAAGAGAAAATAGAAAATGGTAAATCTCGTGCCTCTAAGTTTAATTGGCAACAAATGGCGAAGGAAACAATGAAAGTTTACGAAGAAATATTAAATATTACATAATCCATTCTCGTCTTACATCACACGTCTTAAATCTTACGTCATTTTATGAGAACAGCACTTGTTTACGACCGTATCAACAAATGGGGAGGAGCTGAAAGAGTGCTTCTCGCCCTTCATAAGTTATTTCCGGACGCGCCTCTTTATACATCTGTTTATGATAAACAAAAAGTAAAATGGGCAAAAGTTTTCAATATAAAACCATCATTCCTGCAAAATTTTCCTCATATCATCTCAAATCACGAATTATATCCTTTTCTCATGCCGCTCGCGTTTGAGCAATTCAACTTTGACGACTATGATCTTGTTATATCAATGACGAGTGAAGCTGCAAAGGGAATTATCACCAAGCCCGGGACGCGTCATATCTGCTACTGTCTGACGCCGACAAGATATCTCTGGAGTGGATACGAAGATTATTTTAAGAGCAAAATATTTAGGTTTTTTTCTTTTCCTATAGTTTCATATCTACAGGCATGGGACAAAATTGCCTCAAACCGCCCGGATTTCTATATTGCGCCGTCTATTGAGGTAAAAAAAAGAATAAAAAAATATTACGACAAAGAATCAGAAGTTGTCTATCCGCCTCTGTGCATTAATAAAGAAATCCTCCCTAACCCTCCTTTAAAAAAGGAGGGAACCCCTCCCTTTATTAAAGGGAGGCTGGGAGGGATTTTGGGGGTGCCGGAGGCGGGGGATTTTTTTGCCCCCCGTAATTATTTTCTAGTCGTGTCGCGTTTAGTCGCCTATAAGAGAATTGACCTGGCAATTGAAGCCTGCAATATGCTACGTTTACCACTAAAAATTATCGGAAGCGGTAAAGAAGAAATGAACCTTAAAAAAATAGCCGGACCAACAATCGAATTTCTAGGCAACTTGACAGATAAAGACCTTATGGAATATTATGCTCATGCCAAAGCCCTCATCCATCCTGGTATTGAAGACTTTGGTCTGACAGTACTCGAAGCTCAGAAATTTAAAAAACCTGTTATTGCTTTCAGG
>JAHIGH010000080.1 GCA_018900295.1 Patescibacteria group bacterium
AAGTTCGAAGATAATACCATTGAGCTTACAATCGTTGATAACGCTTCCGGAGACGAATCGGTGGAAGTTTTAAACAAAACAATTCATCAGGAAAAATATAAAAATGTTCACGTATCTGCCAACTCAGAGAACGCGGGATTCGGTAAGGGCTGCAATTTGGGAGCTAAGAACGCGATGGGAAAATATATTTTATTTTTAAATAATGACACCATCATAAAAGATAAAGGCATTTTAGATATGGTTAGTTTTTTAGATCAACATCCGGAGGCATCAATCCTCGGCGGCCAGCTCTGCAATATGGACGGATCTCTCCAGTCCTCAACAGGAAATTTTTATACAACGCCTCGCGTATTTATGCTCCTTTTGGGACTCCAAAGATATAAATTGATCGACAATAGTCCTGAAAAAATTAGTAAAGTAGATTGGATAAAAGGAGGATTTTTTATGATACGCGCTGATGCATTTTGTAAATTAAAAGGATTTGACGAGAAGATATTTATGTATACCGAAGATATGGAGCTTTGCTACAGGGCGGCAAATGCGAAATATGCGACATATTTCTATCCGCACGCAAAAGTCCTTCATGTTGACCAGGGGAGCTCAAGTAGGACATTTGCGGTCATAAATATCTATGAAAACCTTTTATATTTTTACAAAAAACACCGCTCGTACAAAGAATATGTTTTCCTAAAAACTTTATTAAAGACAAAAGCCTTGCTTTTATATACGATTGGCAAAATAATAAAGAATTCCTATCTTTCGCAAACATATGAAAAAGCTCTTAAAGTTATTTGATACATACTCATTAAAAATACTTGTTTCCTTTTTACTTATCTTCACGGTGCTTTATCCAAAGTTGCCAACCTTTCAGGTTATCCATACCTGGGTTTATATCCGACTTGAAGATCTTGTTATTCTGTCAACGGTTATTATATGGATAATTCAATTATTCAGAAGAAAAGCGAAATTTCCCTTTGCGTTGGGCTTATCAATAGGATCTTATTGGCTTGTCGGTTTGATTTCAGTTATTTTTTCAATTATTTTTATCGGCCCGGCGTTGGCTAATTATTTTCCCCAAATTGCAATTCTGCACTTCGTGCGGCGGATTGAATATATGGTTCTTTTTTTCGTCGCGTTTTCAACGGTTAGATCCATGAAAGATATCCGCGATTACCTAATTATATTATCTGTTTCATTAATTGGAATTATATCTTATGGAGTCGGCCAGCGGTATTATATTTACCTTTGGGAAAAATTTCCGCAATTTTTCAAAAGTTTCCCCTTTTGTTTTCCCTCGTTTCAAACAGGGAATGAAGAATTCGCCAAAGGAATACCCCTATGCCTTCCTTATGGAGCGAGAATCACATCCACATTCGGCGGACACTATGATCTTGCCGCCTACCTGGTGTTAATAATTCCGATAATACTCGGAGTCGCTCTCAGCTTTAAAAAATATTTAAGTAAAATATTAACTTTTACTTTATTCATCGCAAGTGTAATATTGCTTATATTTACTGCTTCCAGAATCTCATTTGCCGCCTATCTCGTCGCTGTTATCTCCACATTAATACTCTTGCGCAAAAAATTATTCATAATCCCGATATTGATATTAAGCATCCTTTTATTGATGATTTTCAACGAATCTACAGCCAGGCGATTTCTTTCTACAATACGACTCAGCTCAATTGTTACCAACAATCAGGGACAGCTGATTGGTGAAGCATTGCCGCAAGACTTAAGAAACAAAATTTTTGAAAATAAAATCATCATTCAAGGCCCCCAGCCTGCGCAAAATTTACCGGTAGGATCCGGTTATATCGGCCTTCCCGATCAAACACTACAAGTTGCGACCAGCGTCGCCGTAATTAAAAAAACACTTTCTGCGCAGGAAGCAAAAAGATTAAAATTGTCCGCCGGGAGTATACATATATCAACAATTTCAGGAAGCTTTTTAATTAAGCAGGTACTTATCTACGATATCTCTTTTACAACCCGGTTTCAGGCAGAATGGCCCAACGCCTGGAAAGCCTTCCTGAGAAATCCACTACTGGGTAGCGGATATTCAACAATTACTTTAGCAACAGACAATGACTATTTCCGCGCTCTTGGAGAAACCGGCATCTTAGGTTTAGTTTCATTTTTGTTTATTTTTTTAATA
>JAHIGH010000081.1 GCA_018900295.1 Patescibacteria group bacterium
CAGGGTGACCAAGGGCTGTCCGGAGGCCAAACCATAGAAAGTAAAAAGAATAACAAGACAAGAGTTATAAGTATGACCAAAGAGGTAAGAAGTTCCACTTTTTTATTATACCCCTCCACTTTCAAAATACAAAGGTATAATACCTAACCCTCCTTCGCTAAAGCTACGGAAGGGCACGGCGATACTTTGGCTTGTGCCTTCGAAGCCTATAAGGTGAAGAGGCAAAGCTCCGGAGGTATATGCCAATTTTGGCAAATTCAAAGCGGAGTGGTATATAATACAAAAATCACTTTTCCGATAATATCATTTTTATCAATCAATCCGAAAGTCCTGCTATCCGTACTCGCTGTCCGATTATCTCCCTCCACATGATATTTAGTATTTTCAATTTTTATAACCCGTTTAATTATTATTTTCCCATCACGCGGGTCTCGAGCCGCGACAATATCTCCGATTTTTGGCGCACTATACAAATAGGCAAGTCTGTTAACCAACACGAAATCTCCTGAGCGTAATATGGGATACATACTTTCGCCTATAATTTTATATTTAGAAATAGGGCATAAATAATGAATAATATTTAAAAAAATGTTTTTACTTTTGAATTTTGAGCTGTGTTTTTGATTTTTGACTTTTGATTTTTGACTTTGCCGCATAAATTTATACTTTTCGAGGAATATAAAAGCGTCACTTAAATAAATTACTTCGCGGTCTTAGTTTTTTTTGAAAATATCGTCAATTTCATCAATAAGGTCGAGCAGTTTTTCCCCGTCTTTGGGATCAACCGACTTCTTCGTTTGCCCTGCAAGTTTGGTCGCCCTCCAAAAAAGATCATGCAGTTGCGGGAATCTTTCCGCGTGTTCGGGTTTGAAATAATCTGTCCAAAGCACCCACAAGTGATATTTTACAAGTTCTGCCCGTTCTTCTTTGATAAGAATTGCCCGGATCTTGAAAACTTCGTCCTTGGACTCCTGGTATTTTTTCATTATATTAAGGATGCTCTCTGCCTCTATCCGCGCCTGAAGGGGATTATAGACACCGCATGGCAAATCACAATGCGCGTATGCGGTTTGGATTGGAAGAATTTTTGCAAGTATCTGTAGAATCAAACGCTTCATTAAAAAAATAATACTACTCTAGGGATATAAAATCAAGCTGCTATATCTTTACTATCTTTTCACAAAATCGCGCGGTTTGAATCATCTCGGAGATCAATGCGTATTCTTTTGTCGTATGCGCGCCATAGTCGCCGACTCCAACACAAACCACTTCAATACCGTGTGTATGAAAAATATTAACATCGGTACCTCCTCCGGACAACTCAAGTTTTGGCTTCAATCCCAACTGTGATAAAACATTTTTTATCTTTTGAATGACACTGTGGTTTTCCTTAAAAAGATATGGATCAAATTCACGAACGATCTTAAGTTCAATTTTTGCCCCCTGATACTTTTGCATGACAGCATTGAAGATTTCTTCAAAATGCAATGAATGCTTTTCTAATTTTTGTAAAGAACGGCTTCGGATTTCCGCCATAAAATGCAAGCGTTCCGGCACGGCATTCAGGGCGCTGCCTCCTTCAATAAGTCCTACATTGGCAGTTGTTTCATGATCAATCCGGCCTATTTCAAGTTTGGAAATTATTTCAGCTCCGATTTTTATTGCTGATATGCCCTTCTCCGGCTCCACGCCGGCGTGAGCGCCTCTTCCGATGATCGTTACATCCACGCGATTATATCCCGGGGCGGAAGTTGTGACAGTACCGACTCCCCCATCTCCGTCGAAAGTAATACCTTTTTTCGCGGTTAACTTACTATAGTCAAGATTTACAGCGCCTTTCAAACCTATTTCCTCACTCATTGTAAAAACAACTTCCAGGGGAACATGCTTATGTTTTTCTTCCTTAAGAGAAGTCAAGACTTCCAGTATTGCCGCGACGCCGGCTTTTGGATCTCCGCCCAGAATTGTTCTGCCGTCTGAAGTAATTTTGTCTCCGTGTATTACCGGCTTAATTCCCCGTCCCGGCTCAACAGTATCCAAGTGGGCATTGATCATCATAGGATCGCCAACGCCTTTAAATTTGGCGATAATATTGCCGAATGCGTCTCTTTCAACACTCCCTCCAAGCGCTTCCAATCTCCTGATCATTTCCTTTGCAATTTTCTGCTCCTCACCCGAGGGACTATCAATTTGTACCAAGTCAAGAAAAGTTTGTAAGAGT
The DNA here is from genome assembly GCA_018900295.1 of Patescibacteria group bacterium. Lineage (GTDB taxonomy): Bacteria > Patescibacteriota > Microgenomatia > Levybacterales > UBA12049 > JAHIGH01. The sequence continues at coordinate 2,222 of JAHIGH010000081.1, forward strand.
CTTTCTTTACGTATCATATTATTCTTTCCCCGCCAGCTTGTTGGCCAATTTATCGGCGCGTGTATTATTTACATCCCCTGAATGCCCGAGAACTTTTTCGTAATCCACTAGGAGATTATATTGCTTAATAAGATTCTCAATTTTTTGAAAAATTTCTTGATTTACCTTAACTTTATTAGCAGGCTTTCTCAGATTGTGGATGGTAATTTGGCTGTCTGTATATATCTTTATCTTTTTAAAATTATTTATTGCCGCCCAATCCAGAGCGTGAAAAATCGCGAGTCCCTCGGCAACATTATTGGTTTGCTTCTTACCCGGAGCTAACCCCGCTCTTTCAGTTTTATTAGATACAAAAGCCCAGGCAGCCTTTGCGTGCTTCTGTCCGTTAGAAACACACGCTCCGTCCGTCCATATCTCAACATCAGGAACAAACCCCACCCAGCTTCCCCTTGTCAGGGGAGGAGTTATCGATTTCTCCCCCTGATAAGGGGGCGGACGTAAGGAGCCCGCCTGCTTGACAGGGGTAAGAGTCAGAGGGGGTTCCGGAAATAGAAAATTATTTATCACTTTAAATTTATCATTAAGATAAATTTTTTGACACTTAGTACAAGAATAATACGCTGTGTAATAATAAGCCTTTTTTAATTGCGACGCCTTTTTTTGCGTCTCCCGCCGGATTAATTTACTTCCGCATGTTTTACATTTTTCTTGATATTGCAACATCTTAAAAGATAATAATTATTATATAGATAATATTTTCTGCGTGAATTATTAATTTAGTATATATTATAACATTTCGCCCTTCAGCATATGAAGCTTTGACATCTGCTTCAAGTCCCATAATTTTTGCGACCCTATCCCTCCACGACAAGGGATAGAAAGCGCTAGTATGTCTTCTTGATATTTGCCTTTTTCAATGCTAAACCTGCAAGCAACCTGCAACTTGCTATTTCCTGTTGTACTGAATACACTAAAAATATGGCACAAAAAGTTAATTTAATATACAAATTGGAAGGTGAATTTGAAGATGGGATTGATGTTAAAGAAATATCTCCTGTGTTACTTGCTCTAGGTGAACTTATCCAAGAAGGTAACACTATTCTTAATCCTTCAGGAAGAGAGCTTTCTGTAAAAGTAAAACCCTTCAAAGAAGGGTCTTTTGAAGTTGATATTTTTGTTTTTGCACTAAATAATTATCGGCAAATCATTGATGCAATAAGCCAAGATGGCGTTAGAGATGTAAAAGAACTGCTTGAATGGATAGGAATTATAATCGGTGGTACTGTAACTGGCACAGTTTCCTTAGTAAAACTAATGCAATTTCTTAAAGGGAAGCCAAGTAAAACAGATAAAATAGAAAGAAATAAAATTCAGGTATTTGATAGTGAAGGAAATAGTGTAATTACAGATACTAAGGTTTATGCATTATTTTCTAGTCCCACCATTCAGCAGAATGTTTACAATGTTATATATAAACCAAGCAATATACCTAATTTTAAAGAAATCACAACGAGCCTAAAAGACCAAGAGGAATCCAAAAATACAATTACTAAGGAAGATGCTAAAGATTTTGAAGCATATGCTACCCCAGTAGAGGTAGATGGTGCTGAAATTATCAATGAATCAACAGCTGTTTATTTTCTAAAGCCTAAACAGGGTAGTTATGAGGGGAATAAAGGACCATATTCATTTAGAATACCTGGCAGTAATGATACATTAAGCAAGGTCACTATTTTAGATGAAGATTTTGCTAATAAATTAGAAAGAGGGGAAATAAGACTACACAAAACTGATACCATTAAAGCGGAGGTTCACATGGTTCAGAAAAAAATTCATGATAGATTTACTCCTCCACAATACGAAATATTAAGAGTAGTAAGCTATGAAAAACCCAACATTAATCAGGAGGAATTATTTAACGATGAAAAAGAAGAAGATTAATCAAAGAGATTAAAAAGCTATAAAGCAACCGGACTAGAAACGACAGGAATTGCGCATAGTAATGGAAGTATGAGTTTTACATATAATACAACCGTACATCTTGATAGGCTGACATACATCGGATCATTTACACAATCAGGAAACGTGACGTTTACTTATAACCAAAAGAGTCAAGTCACACAAACAGTTCCATTGCCATCATATCCATTAAGTTTCTATAAATCGAAATGCACTAATTATACAAGCTCAATTACATTATGGAATACAGGTACTACGTTTAATAAATGTATATATGCAACTGGCAATGTAACGCTTAATACTACAGCAACAAAGGGGAAATTAACGGTTATTAGCGAAGGATACATCTATGACAATAGTACTGGTGCAAATCTTCAAGCATGGGATACTTCAAATGGAGTACTATTCTACTCCGCTAAGGGGTATACAGCTAAGGCAAACGGTGCAACATATACAGGCGTTATCTATGCTCCAACTACACTAATTAACGGAGGGCTTTCCAACTCTACACTTAATGGCGCATTATATTCCAAAACAGTTAATTTCAATAGCGGAACCTCTTTAAAAGCGTATCAAGCGGCAGGTTTTCCGGCAACTACTTATAATCTACCGCTCTAGGCAATATGAGCAAAAGACGACTTGTCCTAATCATAATTTTAGCTGTATTTTTGTCTATAGTCCTTTATAAGTTTCTTGAGTATAAGGCTTCGAAGGAATATAATGATGCTGGGCTCCCCTTTTATGCACAAGATAAAACTACTAACAAGATTATATACGCAAAAACCCCTAAAGATATCGCTCAAAGCATATTAGCAGGTGAGGAGTATTTCAAAGGATTTCTTAATGTTAGGGCTATAGACCATGACACGGCTGAATTTACATTTAGAAATGAAATAACAGCAGATGACACCAAAGAAGCTATTGAATATTATGTTATTGCTGAAAGAAAACAACCTGGGTGGGAAATTACGCAATTTAAAATGCACTGGAAATGTAGTAGAGGTCTATATTGGCCAAAGTTTTGGACTACTAGCGGATGCTTATAACTACCTCAATAGAATACCGTTTTAATGAAACGGACAAATAAAAACCTAATCATTGGGTGCATTATATTAATTACTTTATCAATTGGGTTATATTTGTCTCTTGCCTTTTATATAAGGATAAAAATTGATATTGATACAAAAACCCAATCCGATACAATTATTATACTTGGCGCAAAAGCTTATCATGGTAATTCATATAGCCCATGTCTTGTTTCCCGTGTATCAGACAGCAAGTTTTCAAACAACTACATATAACTTGCCTTTATAAACCTTATCATGATTAAAAAAATACTATTAATTTGTATTCTTTGCATAGTTGTAATACCTGCTGTTTTATTAAAACTTTACGCATATTATTCAGCCAATAAATATATACCTGAAAAACCTCCTACAATTACCGCAGATAGTTTAAAATCATTATCTATTTCTTTAATTCAAAGCCAGGAGGACTTCAACGGGACACTAGTTATAGAAACTCAAATACCAGATCATAATAAAGCTGAAATAACTTTTTTGAATAATTACAGCGGGGGTGATTCAGTAGGGGCGACGGAGTATAAAATGATTGCTGAGAAAAAGAACCAATTATGGACTATTACAAATAGTAAAACTCATTGGAAGTGTTTCAGAGACCTCTTTTTTAACTCTTTTTGGACCACTAGCGCTTGCCCCTGAATTTAACTAAAATAGTACTAAATAAATTATGAGGTTAAGCAAAAAATATATTATTTGGATTATTCTGTGCTTTTCTATATTTCTAAGTATTTATCTCCTACTTGCCTTATATATTGGCATTAACGCAGAACATGACACAAAAAGTAAATCGGATGCTATTTTAGTGCTTGGGGCAAGGTCGTATATTGATGGGAAATACAACCCCTGTCTTAAGGCAAGGGTAGAACATGCTGTAGAGCTTTACAAATCAAAATATGCCTCTAAAATTCTAATGACAGGAGGGAATGATACAGAAGACAATGTTAATGAAGCTGAAATAATGAGAAAAATTGCAGTCGAAAGTGGAGTAAGTTCGAAAGATATTTTGCTTGAAAAAAGGGCAACCTCTACATATGAAAACCTCACGTTCTCTCAGGCTATATTTAAAAAATATGGTTTAAAGTCTGTAAAAATTATTACTGAACCCTTTCACGCTGCCAGAGCCGCACTCGTTGCAGATAAATTAGGTATGAAACACACCCTGTCACCGGCTTCAACAAGTCCTTGTTGGCTGCCTTGGAAATATTTTTCCGGCTATTTCCTCAAGGAACCATTCGCAATTATTATGTATAAACTGCAAAATAAACTATAAATATCTCCTACACCCAACCCATCATTAATCGTCATTTAATGAACTGCTATTAGGATTTATAACACTATTTTTTCGTTTTCAACTTTGGGATTTATTACATCCCCTGGCTTGATACTCCCTTCAATAATTCTCATCGCGACCTCATCAACGAGCTTCTCCTCAATTGCCCGTCGGAGTGGCCGTGCGCCAAATAGGGGATCATAACCGATTTCAGCAAAATACAATGCAACATCCTCGCTGATTTTAAGCTCGATACTATTTTCCCTCATCCTCTCTTCGACTTGCTCAAGCTGCTGTTTGGAAATCGCAAGAATATCACGTGCGGAAAGCGAATTATAAATAATCACGCTGTCAAGGCGGTTCAAAAATTCAGGCTTGAAATGCCTATGAAGCATTCCCCAAATTTTTTTGTTTAATTCCTGCCTGCCGGCATGCTTTCCGTTTCGATTTTAATTGCCGCCGCCGCCTCATCAACAAGATCTATTGCTTTATCAGGCAAGAACCTTTGCGGTATATATTGTGCTGACAGTTTTGCGGCTGCGATAACAGCATTATCCGTAATGCGAATACCATGATGAAGTTCATATCGCTGTTTGATGCCCCGCAAAATTGAAATAGTATCCTCGATCGTCGGTTCTTCAATTGCTTTAATAACTGCCTTGAGCCTTTCTTCAAATTCTCCGCGGAATTTTGCTCCGGCCAGAAGTTGCGCGAAGTCCAAGATCATAACTTCTTTATCGCGGAGTGTAGTTGGTACTGACTTTTCAACAATTTTTTGTGCGAGACCCTCAATAATTGCGGTTTTATCAACCCCCGGATCACCAATTAACACCGGGTTATTTTTCGTGCGTCGTGAAAGGATTTCCATGATCCTTCTGATCTCAACCTCCCGGCCAATAACCGGGTCAATCTTTCCGCTCTTTGCGCTAGCGGTAAGATTAATAGTGAATTTCTTTAAAGCTTC
>JAHIGH010000082.1 GCA_018900295.1 Patescibacteria group bacterium
ATATACACGGATTTCGCCAAAAGAATAAGACAAAATAAAAAAGAACTGTATACATTTATTAGAAAGGGGGCAGACGCAGGGAAGAAGATCTATGTATACGGCGCGTCTACCAGAGGAAATACGCTTCTGCAATATTTCGATCTTGACAACAAGTTAATACAAAAAGCTGTTGAGCGAAATCCGGAAAAATGGGGTAAGAAAATAGCATCAGTTGGAATACCAATTATCTCTGAGGAACAAGCGAGAGAAGAGAAACCCGATTACATGTTGGTTCTACCATGGTTTTTTAAGGAGGAATTTTTGAGAAGAGAAAAGGCGTATCTTAAGGGCGGCGGTCACTTCATCTTCCCATTACCAAAGTTTGAAATTGTCTAATGCTTCTGAAAAATATTAGATGGTCTTGTATTTATATTTGAAATTTTGCTTAACTCCAGATTTTTTATTACGCTTTTTTGCTACAACAATAAGTGATATTCCTATAGGTACTTTTATGAAGGATTCAATTTTTCTTAGCAATGGCACTATGGAATCGAAGATACTTATATGATAAGGTTTTAGGTTAATATTTTTTTTCTTCACTTTGTCGCGAATATACCAGCTTAATAAACCAACTATATTTAAAAAATATATTTTGTCTATCACATAGCCTGCATCAATTAATTTTTGGATGATTTCGCTTTTTTCATACCGTCTAAGATGACCAAGTTCGCGATCAAGTTTTGTATATGCAAATTTTTTGGCAGGAATTAATAGAACCACCTTTCCGTTTTCTTTTAACATTGAATAAATATTTCTAAGCGCTTTTTCATCATTTTTAATATGTTCTAGGACATTAATAGCGTAAATTGATTTAAAAAACGCGGTAAAATTTTTGGGAATTTGTTTTGTTATATCAAATTGTGTAGTAATTATATTATTCTCTTTTGCAAATTTTTTCTTAAGGTGAGTTACGAGACCGTGGTCTTTATCATTAATATATAACTGTTTTATTTTTATAAAATTTTCGGTAAGATTACCTGTTCCCGCTCCAATTTCAAGCACCGGTGGGGAAATATGTTTTATTATTTCATCAGCAATCCATTTATTATAATTTTTTGCTTCTTTCAGAACCTCGAGCGTCGATACGCCTTTATATTTAATCATATCCTTTTTTACCATAAGATAACATGGGAGGATTATTCTTTAATTATTCAAAACTTTTTATAAACAGAAATCGTCAATGGCAGTGCGATTATGCTTGTGTTGTAATAGTCTATATCATTTAAAAAAAGTTTGTAGTAAGCAAGATCGGGAGAAAAAGTGGCTATCTTTTTGTATCCTTCTTTTTGAAGGCGGTTAATCAAGTTTTTCTTTACTGATTGTTTAAGCATTTTCATTTGAATTTCGCCATTGGTTATTACTACAATGCGAGGCAAATTTTTTGTTTTACCATCTATTATCTTATATGCGTATAAACTCTTTAGTTTTTTATTATATTGATTAGAATAAAATTCTTTAACAATAATATTTGGTAAACTCTGATAGATTACAATATTTTCGACCCCTATGGTTGTGTCTCTTGTAATATTTTTTTCTATCCAGAGGGAGGATTGTTTTTGAGGATCTATATGTAGTTTTGTATGCATCCATACCGTAGACTCAAATAGTTGGAAAAATACTATCAAGATTAAAATAATTATCAATAAAAATTTATAAAATGTTTTAATATTTTTGAAAACTTTTTCTACAACAATGCCTGAAATCAAGGCTAAGAAAGGTAGTAGTACCAATGCCCTGTTACCGGTCGCCCCCATCTTGAGCGGAACCAAGCTTATTATGAATAAAATAAATGAAACCAAAAAAAAGATATTATGTCTATTTAACTTTTTCTTCCATGCTCTTCTAATAAACAATGAGAAAAGCAAATAAAGAAAAGAGACTAAACCAAGGGTATAAAGAGGATGCCCAAAAAGAGCAGGGAGCACATTAATTACTAAATATATCCACCAGGGATAAGGTAAAATTAAATTATCAGTTCCTTGCGGGCCAGAAATTAAATTAGAATAGAGAAGTTCCCGATAATCTGCAAGACCAAACAATATATTTGGAGAACCTATCAATATAAAAGTTAATGCATAAAAAAATGTCCCTATATAAATAAATTTATAGTTTCTTTTTCCGGGAAGAATATACCAGAAAAAGGAAAAAATTAAAAGAGGGAAAAGCGGCAAGGCACTGAATTTTGTTGCTAATGCAAGAGCACAAGCAATTGATGCGTATATATAATTTTTTAAGGTGGGCTTTTCACCAAAATTCAGCAGAAGAGCTAAGGAAAGAATTATCCAAAACAGCAAAGAAATATCGTATTTAAAATGACCGGATAAAATAAGCAAAATTGGGGAGATTGTAAAGAGGTATATTGGCAAAAGAGAATTAATCTTTAAATAGCTCTTTGCTATTTTAGAGATAAGCAAAATACTCCCTATACCGAATAGTAAATTAACTGACCTCAAAACTTCAAAGAGTTTTTGTTGTATTAGTAAATCATCCATCGGCGACTTCAAAGAAAAAGGGTTAACCACATGCAATAGAATGAAAGGAATAAGATAAATACTACTTAATACAGGATACAAAAAAGGTATCTGTGCGGCTCCCTGAATTGTAGTAGTACCATGCCTGAGTATTGCCTTAATTGCCATTAGCTGATGCCATTCGTCCATGTGATATGGGAAAGGGTGATTCTGATTTGGTGTTCCCCATTTTAAGGTTAGCAACAAGATCGCTGTATAAATAGCAATAATAAAAAATAAAAACTTGTTTTGTTTTATGTATGAAAGATAATTGAATTGTTTTGCTCTTTTTAGTAATCCAAAGGTAGTACCAAGTATTACGGCCGCATCAGCAGTGAACTGTAATAAAGGCAAG
>JAHIGH010000083.1 GCA_018900295.1 Patescibacteria group bacterium
ATAACACCCCTATATTCATCATATACTGCGTCAAAAATTAGAGCACGAAGTTGTGAGCGCTCAATCCCGCGCGGAGACGGTACTTTTTTAATAATTTCTTGCAGAAGTTTTTCAACATTCTCCCCTGTTTTTGCCGAGATAAAAAGGATTTCTTCTTTGTTGAAACCAAAGTCAACAAGTTCTTTTGTGACTACCTCAACCTGCGCATTGGGCATATCAATTTTATTCAGGACAGGGATCATCGTCAGCCCTAATTTTTTGGCAACTTGATAATGCGCGACTGTCTGCGCCTGGATGCCTTGTGTCGCGTCTACAAGGAGTACCGCGCCCTCGCAAGCGGCAAGTGTGCGGGATACTTCATATGAAAAATCAACGTGCCCCGGGGTGTCGATCAAATTCAGCATATAGTTATTAGCGTCCAGGGTATAGTTCATTCTGACCGGGGCTAGCTTAATTGTTATACCGCGTCTGCGGCTTATGATATTTTGATCGAGAAATTGTTCTTGCAGCTTATCTTTGGCGATTGTTTTTGTTATTTCTAAAAATCTATCAGAAAGCGTTGACTTGCCATGATCTACGTGGGCGATAATCGCGAAATTCCGAATCAAATCCTGTTTATTCATGTTCCTTATTTTAACTGATTAAAGACTTGTATACAAATTACTTGAAATTCTTGTTATAATGGGTGTATGAACGCGTTTTATTTTATTTTGTTTGTGGTTGTTATTGGCTTATTTTCCGGTATTTTTTTTGTAATACAGAGGGATTCATTATTTAAAGTTATGTCTGTGAAAAATCAGATAAAAGCACTTCCTACAAACACGGATGTTCTTCAAATTATATCCACACAACCGAAGCAATCGCAAATTCAAAATGGAGAGAACACCGAAACAACAATCCCAACCTTCGGAGTTGAGGATGGTACGAAGGCTTCATATTCGGCAGTTATCAAAACGGGCAAAGGAGATATTTCTCTCACTCTTTTCGGAAAAGATGCGCCTAAAACGGTGAAAAACTTTATTGATAAGGCGAAAAGCGGATATTATAAAGATCTTACATTTCACCGTGTGGAAGATTGGGTTCTCCAGGGCGGAGATCCGAAGGGTGATGGTACAGGCGGAGGAACTATGCAAACGGAGCTCAATGATCTTCCTTTCATCGAAGGTTCACTGGGAGTAGCCAGGCGGGATGATATCAATGTTTCGAACGATTCACAGTTTTTTGTTACTAAATCAGAGGCGTCCCATTTGAATGGGAAATATACGAATTTCGGGGTTGTGACGAAGGGGATGGATGTGGTGAAAGACATGGTGATCGGGGATAAAATATTGGGGATTGAGATCGAAGATAAATAAATTTAGAAGATGATAATTTATTCCGATTCTAAGGAAATATCCGTAGAAAAACTTCATGCTTTATTTCAAGCTATTGGCTGGAAAAGGGACGATTCAAAATGGCCAAAAGTATTGGAAAAATCCACCCATATCGTATGCGCTTACGATGACGATGCTTTGGTTGGCTTTGGACGGATTTTGGAAGACGGGGTTATGTGTATGTTTTATGATATGGGTGTTCATCCTGATTATCGAGGAAAGGGTATTGGGACAAGAATTATGGAAATGTTAATAGATAAAGTGAAAGATAAAGGATACGCGTCTATTGGCATATTCGCTTGGGAGAAAAATCCTAATAATATTTCTTTTTACAGAAAGTTCGGATTTGAAAAGGTGAGCGGAGGAATGGAATTAAAGAGGTATATGCTTCCAGAATAATTTTAAAAGCGGAAGTGTGCAAATGCTTTATTTGCTTCGGCTTGTTTGATGGTGATGTCTCTTTTGCGGATGGCGTCGCCGAGATTTTTAGAAGCGTCTGACAGTTCGGCGGCTAATTTAGCGGCGTAGTTATGATATTCTTTATTTGATCTTTTTCTACTCGCTTCGATCATCCAGCGAAGGGCAAGGGACATACGTCTTTCATGTTTAACTTCAATTGGAACCTGGTAATTGGCGCCACCGACACGGCGGGCTTTGACTTCAACTTTGGGACCAATGTTTTGCATGGCTTTTTCCATAACCTTGACAGGATCTTCGCCTTTGGCTTTGAGAATATCAAGCGCCGCGTACACTTGCTGCTGCGCAGCATTCTTTTTGCCGTCAAACATAATATAATTAATAAGTTTGGCGACTAATAAATTATTGTA
>JAHIGH010000084.1 GCA_018900295.1 Patescibacteria group bacterium
TATAGTTTTTCAAAATTATGGAAAGATTTGCCGGATATGTTTACAATAGTTTTTTTAGTGAAATACGGAAAGCGCCCATTACATTTCTTTGGAATTATCGGCGGGACATTAGCTTTTATCGGAATTCTTATTCTAAGTTATTTGACCATGCTGCGATTTATGGGTGAAAGTATTGGTGGAAGACCCCTATTGTTTTTCGGTATGTTGCTGGTACTCGCGGGATTTCAAATTTTCTTCACCGGCTTCCTCGCGGACCTGATGATCAATATTTCTCAAACCAAGAGATTACTGGAAGAAGATAGCCAGCATTATCCGATAAAATACCCTGGTGAATAAAGGTTTTTTTTGGGCGATTACAAGGAATCGCCCCTACTTTACGAACTTTATAACTTTATAACTTTATAACTTTAGACTATGGTCATAGGCATAGATATCTCTCAAATGGCATATGAAAATACAGGAGTTGCGAACTACCTATTTAATCTTGTTAAAGAACTATTAAATTCAGACCATAAGAATGAATATGTATTGTTTTATTCTAGTTTTAGAAGGCCAATTCAAAACTCAAAATTCAAAACTCAAAATTACAGCTCAAAAGTCAAAATTAAATCATATCGTTTGCCACCTTCGTTATTAAACTTGCTTTGGAATAAATTACACATAGCCCCCATAGAGTGGTTTATTGGAGATGTGGATATTTTCATCTCTTCAGACTGGACAGAACCACCGGCAATAAATGCAAAAAAAGCTACAATCCTTTATGATTTAATTGTATATAAATACCCAAAAGAAACTGATTCAAAAATTATTGCGACACAAAAAAGAAAATTAAATTGGGTAAAAAAAGAATGTGATATAGTCTTTTGCATTTCCGAATCAACAAAAAAAGACGCCATGGAAATACTTGGAATAGAAGAAAAAAAATTAAGAGTAATTTATCCGGGAATATAAATTATTATGATTATAGGTATTGATGCGAATGAAGCAAATGTTGAAAGAAAAGTAGGTATAAGCGAATATGCCTTTCAATTATTAATGCAATTCTCAAGCTCAAAGTTCAAAGCTCAAAGTCTTACCCCACCGGCAGGCGGGTCAAAGTTTATTATTTATTTAAAAAATAAACCTTTATCTAATCTACCCGTACCTGACAAAAACTGGGAATATCGGGTACTCAAGCCCGGGAAGTTTTGGACACAGTGGCGCTTGCCGCTTGACCTTTATTTACATCAACCCCGCCCTGACGTTTTTTTTACCACCTCACATTATGCTCCCAGATTCTCGCCTGTCCCAACCGTAGTTTCTGTTATGGATTTATCTTATCTTTATTTTCCCGGGATGTTTAAGGCAAGTGATCTTATGCAGCTAAGGCATTGGACGGCCTATTCGGTCAAAAAAGCGAAAAGGGTCATAACCATAAGTAAATCGTCTAAATTTGATATAATCAAAGAATACAAAATACCTGAGGAAAAGGTAGTAGTTGTTCATCCGGGTATAAAACCGGCTGTCAATCTCAATCTTCATGTATATAATATGGACACAATAAAAGCTAAATTTGGGATAAGCAATAATTTTATTCTTTTTGTCGGAACACTGCAGCCAAGGAAAAATATCATAAGATTGATAGAAGCATTCTCCAAAGTCTGCCGCGATGAAAAAGTGCCTCCGGATCTCCAATTGGTAATTGTCGGCAAAAAGGGTTGGTTATATGAAGAAATACTGAAGAAACCAAAAGAACTGGATATTGAAGAAAAAGTAAAATTTCTTGATTTTGTCTCCGATGATGAACTGGTATTACTCTATCAGAATGCAATCTGCTTCATCCTTCCAAGCCTTTATGAAGGCTTCGGGCTGCCTGTGCTTGAAGCAATGAAGTATGGATGTCCTGTCATTACAAGTAATGTATCAAGCCTCCCCGAAGCGGGTGGAGAGGCCGCTGTGTATGTCGACCCGCTAAGCGTGGATGATATTGCGGAAAAAATATGCAAGGTTGTAATACACCCGGAAATTAGAAAAGAACTCAAGGAAAAAAGTAAAGTACAACTCGCAAAGTTTAGTTGGGAAAAAACAGCAAAGGAAACGCTGAAAGTGTTAGAAGAGATAGGGGATAAATAAAAATGTCATTGCGAGAAGCACCACGATAGTGGGCGACGAAGCAATCCCATGCGGGATCGCCACGCTCCTTCTTAGTCGCTCGCGATGACAGATTAGGCATATGAAAGACAAAACCGGTAAAGAATTATCATCACAGGAGGTTTTAACTAAGAGTTTAAGCAGGCTTAATACTGTTCTTCTTGAACTCGAGGTTTTCTTTCTCCATTGCGTTGGAGATGTGCCCTGTCATTTTATTCGTCGCTTCTTCTACCGTCTTGCGGGTATAAAAATAGGCGCGGGATCCGCGATCCATATGGGAGCGAGGTTTTATAATCCTGCCAATATAAAAATAGGCCTGGATACGATTATTGGCGAGAATTCCGTGCTTGACGGTCGGGATAAGTTAATTATCGGAAATCACGTTGATATCGCCTCGGAAGTGATGATATACAACTCCAAGCACGATATTGAAAGCAGTAATTTTCAGGCAATTCACAAACAGGTTATTATTGAGGATTATGTATTTATCGGACCAAGAGCCATCATCCTGCCCGGCATAAGCATTGGTAAAGGCGCGGTTGTCGCGGCAGGGGCAGTTGTCACAAAAAATGTAGATGCCTTTCAAATAGTTGCAGGTATACCGGCAAAAGTAATAGGTGAAAGAAGCAATAAAGATCTGCGCTACAAATTAGGCCGCGCCGCCTGGTTTAGGTAATGTCATTGCGAGCGTAGCGAAGCAATCCCGTTTATTTTTGAATAAAATATGAAAAAACTTTTGCATTTTTATGACATCTATGCATTAAAAATTGGTATCTCTTTATTAATAATCATTATCTCCCTTTATCCCAAACTCCCAAGCGTACATATTATTAGGACTTGGGTATATATACGGCTTGAAGATTTTTTTATCCTGGCTGTAACATTAATATGGCTCATACAAGTATTAAGAAGAAAAGCAAAAATCCCTTTTATAGTTAGTCTTCCGATAATAATATATTGGCTTATAGGTTTAGTTTCATTAATATATTCATTGATATTTATCGCTCCAAGTTTGATTAATTTTTTCCCGCATATCGCCATACTTAATTACCTTCGGAGAATTGAATATATGATCCTCTTTTTTGTGGCTGTTTCCTCAGTAAGAAGTTTAAAAGATATACGGGATTATATAATAATTTTTTGTTTGACATCACTGGGAGTAGTTCTATACGGATTAGGACAAAGATATTGGTTAGATTTATGGACAAAATTCCCTCATTTTTTCGAAAAATACTCATTTTGTTTTCCTTCATTTCAAACAGGAAATGAAGAATTTGCCAAGGGTATTCCGCTTTGTCTTTCCCCGGGCTCGCGCCTTACGTCAACATTCGGCGGCCATTACGACCTTGCCGCATACTTGGTGCTGGTAATACCGGTTTTACTTGCGGTTGCGTTAAGTATAAAAAAGCTCTGGCTGCGGATTCTCAGCTCCTTATTGTTTCTTTTTAATCTGATTTTACTTATCTTTACGGCTTCAAGGGTTTCATTTATAGCTTATCTTATCGCGGTTATTTCTACCCTAATTTTTTATAAAAAGAAATTATTTATTATCCCCGTACTTATAATTAGTACAATATTACTCTTTATATTTAGCGAATCAACCGCCAGGCGTTTTTTGGCTACGGCCAGAATAAGCTCGGTAGTTACGAATATGCAAGGACAACTGATAGGCGAGACTACTTCGGGCTTATCCCAGGAGCTTAAAGACAAAATTTCGCAGAATGAGAGAGCTTTGGAGAAACCGCCTCCCGTAGAAAGGCTGCCGGAAGGATCAGGATTTATTGGATTGCCGCAAAATACAGCGCCTGCCTCTACTAATGTTGCGGTTGTCAAAAAACCCCTCTCCCCCGAAGAAGTACGAAGGTTAAAAATAACCGGTGGGAGTCTTGAAATTTCTACAATTTCAGGTAGTTTTCTCATCCGTAAAGCGCTGGTGTACGATATCTCTTTTACAACCCGGTTTCAGGCAGAATGGCCGAATGCCTGGAAAGCCTTCCTGAGAAATCCACTACTGGGTAGCGGATATTCAACAATTACTTTAGCAACAGACAATGACTATTTCCGCGCTCTTGGAGAAACCGGCATCTTAGGTTTAGTTTCATTTTTGTTTATTTTTTTAATA
>JAHIGH010000085.1 GCA_018900295.1 Patescibacteria group bacterium
TAATCCCGTCAATATTTTCCAAATCCGCTGCCTGTTTAATTTCCTTGGTTTTTACACCAATTCTTTTAAGCATTTGTATGTGTTCCAGGAAATCGCCTTGTAATGCCAGGACGCCTATTGTAATATCGGGGTGATTCATATGCTTCTTTTTACGTATTTGTTTAGTTTCTTTAATTGTCATTCCCGCGAAGGCGGGAATCCAGAATATTTTTATATACAGTTACCTTTTTGCCAGCAACTGTTCGGGGAGAAGCGTGTGGATGTCAATGCTTTGCATGGCAATTCCCAAGCCCTTGGAAACCTCAGCAATAATTCCCGGATTATTGTAATGAGTAGTCGCGGCGACAATGGCTTTAGCTCGTTTAAGTGGATTTTCGGATTTAAAAATACCTGAGCCAACAAAAACGCCGTCACTCCGCAGTTGCATCATGAGTGCCGCGTCGGCAGGTGTCGCGATTCCCCCGGCTGCGAAATTAACAACCGGAAGCCGTCCGAGTTTCTTTACTTCTTTTACCAGCTCAATAGGTACACGCATTTGGATGGCAATATTTTCCAGGCCTTCCTCGCTCAAAGTTTTTAGTGATTTAATCTCATTCGTTACAGCGCGTTGATGGCGGACAGCTTCAACAACATTTCCTGTACCCGCCTCGCCTTTGGTCCTGATGAAGCTCGCTCCTTCATGGATTCTGCGTAGTGCCTCGCCTAAATTGCGGCATCCACAAACAAAAGGAACATTAAAATTATTTTTCCGGACGTGATGCTCTTCATCCGCCGGAGTCAGGACTTCTGATTCGTCTATGTAGTCCACACCAAGCGCTTCAAGAACCTGCGCTTCAACGAAATGCCCGATACGGCATTTGGCCATAACAGGGATTGTCACAGCTCCCATAATTTTTTGTATCATTTCAGGATCAGACATGCGTGCTACTCCTCCGCTCGCCCTGATATCAGAAGGCACTCTCTCTAAGGCCATTACCGCGCACGCCCCGGCTTCTTCTGCGATTTTTGCGTGTTCGGCATTTACAACATCCATAATCACGCCTCCCTTGAGCATTTGCGCGAGCCCAACCTTCACTTCCCATGTGGATTTCTCAATTTTTGTATCTTGGATTTTTTGATCTCTCATTGTGTCTTATAACTCCTTTGCTTTCAAAATATAATTTTATAATACCCAACGTAGCTTTGAATTTAAACTCAAAGCGAAGTGGTCTATTTATAGCTCAAACCCGCCCAAAAAACAAGTAAAAAATCATTTGCGGGGTTGGAGGTGAAGTTTTTTTAGTAAATCCGGACTAAATTGCTTGGTTTGAGAAGGGTTGTTAGAAAGTTGTGCACGTAATTCTTCTATCCGAACTCCTAAACAATTTTTTACAGCTGTGATCTTTTCAATCTCGATTTTTGTACTATCAGCTATAAGATACTTCCCTCTAATATCCCTAGGCTGAAGTTGCTTAAGTTTGATCCCTATTCGCTTTGCTTCTTCTATATGGGCTTTTATATAAGCAGCATGAGGATTGGTTTGTGATTTTTCCAGTAGAATTTGTTTTGTGTTTAGAAGAACCATTATTTCGCTTGATTCAATCATTTGATCACTTGATTGTATATCCCAATAACCTTTAGTAATTTTACCTTTTTCTGCTTTTATAAAATCTAGTTTTACATCTCCTTCAAGTTTAGCAAGTTTTTCTTTTAGCAAACCAGCTTCACTTGGGTTATTTCCTGCCTCTATGCTCATAAGCTCCGATTCTACACTATAAGCTCTATTTTCGCAAGCGGAATTTTGGTAACTGCTCAGTGGGCTTCAAAATTTGTCATTGCGAGACCATGAGCGTAGCGAATGGCGAAGCAATCCCTCAAACAAAAACTGTCATTGCGAGGAGAGCATGATAATGCACGACGAAGCAATCCCGTACTTACCACATCAGCCCTGCGTATAAGTCTTTCCATTCTGGATTCATTTTATTTATCAACGCTACTTTGTCATTTCTCGATCCGCCTTTTAACTGCTTTTCTCTCTTAATTGCTTCTTCAGGATTTTCAAATATTTCGTAATAAACAAGCTTATCAACATTATATTTTTCCGTAAAACCTTTCACAGCTTTGTTTTTATGCTGCCAGACTCTTTTTACCAGATCATCAGACACTCCAACATATAAAACAGTATTCCTTTTATTACTTAGAATATAGGTGTAATAATTTTTTCCCATCTTCATTATTATAAACCCACGGGATTGCTTCGTCGCCCACTATCGTGGTGCTTCTCGCAATGACATTGCACGGCGGCTTGCTCCCTAAAAATACGAATACGCCCAGTAGCTGAAGGAATTTATGCCTCTTTGTTGTAAATATTCTTTCTTCTGCTTTATTGATTCCATGTCCTCAAACCAAATAACATGATCTTTGTTGTTTTTGTCCGTATAGCGGATTTGTGTTTCCACGGCGTATTTGTCTCTCATTATTGTGTAATTCGTAAATTCGTCCGGCGAAGACGGATCAATGAATTTTTGTTTTATTTGGCTGAGGGTAAGCGCGTTCGCTTCCTGCAGTGCCTGTCCGTTTTTATCAACCACCCAATCATATCCGTACACTCCGAAGATGACTGTAATTTTCTGTGCCTTCATCACTTGTAGAAAATCATCAGTCATCTCAGTCAAATCATACCCGAATTTTTCTCGTCCCCGTAGCGGGAAATTAGGCCCGGGGTTGCCTTTGGCTTTATGCAGGTCATAAGCCATGATCATGATTTCGTCCGCGTTTTGCGCGAGAGTTTTCGCGTCAAAAGGCCTTACGCGGTAAAAAGAATCGCCGTAGAGAGCAATACTGAAAGTAAGATTATTTTTTTTACTTGCAGTGTAAAACGTATTTGAAAATTTATTTATTTGTTTTATAGTAGAGTCAAAAGGTATCGCGCTAAGTTCCAGATCAAGCACAATTCCGATCATTTCGTTTTTAAATGCGACTTGAATTGTCTGATCAATTATTTCCCCAAGCTTTAATGTATCCCCGAGAATGGCCGCATTTTCCTGACTGTCAGTCATTCGAAGCGCCAATAGTTTCTTTGCGTCATTAGTTAAGGAATTATTGAATTTTTCCAATTTTGCGTCTTGTTCGTCCGGTTTTATGCCGAAATAAATTATCTTATCAAATCCATCTGTCTCAATCTTGTCTCCGGTCAAAGTCCAATAAGGGACAAATAGTGAAAGCCTTGTTTTGGTTCCTGTTATTACCGGAGAAGACATGAGGGAAGACAAAGGTGTAGGGATATTAACTGGCTGGGCAAAATCTTTTTTGA
>JAHIGH010000086.1 GCA_018900295.1 Patescibacteria group bacterium
CCCAACCATCCGGTTACTTTGGAAATTATTAAAAAAGTCAGCGTACCGATTCTTGGCCCGTCTGCCAATTTCCATGGCGGGGCAACGCCGTTTTGTTTTCAGGACTTAGACAAAGAATTGATAAAGCTGGTAGACTTTGTGGTAGAAGGGGAATGCAGTTTAAAACAAGCATCGACAGTTATTGATTGCTCAATAAGACCCTGGAAAATACTAAGAGAAGGAGCTACTAAAATAGAATTTTAAATTTTAAATTCACTTTACGCAGTTTTGTCATTCCGAGCGAGGAACGAGTCGAGGAATCTCACGCCACAAAGGTATTAGAAAAGATTTACTCTTCGGTTTACGCAAGTGGTATGAGATCCCTCCACGCGCTGCGCTTGGTCGGGATGACAGCGTATAATAGGAAATGTAAATTGAAAATTTATGAACACAATTCTTTTTATCGATACAACCAGTAATGAAATAATCAAAGTTGGTTTAATTATAAATGGAGAAGAACATAGCGTCGAACAAAATTTAGACAAGAAAAAAGCTCAAGCGCTATTACCTTTAATAGAAAAAATATTAAAAGAGAAAAAATTAAAACTTCAGGATATTTCAGGGATTCAGGTAAATCCCGGCCCCGGCTCTTTTACCGGAATACGTGTGGGACTTACCATTGCCAATACGCTCGCTTTTTTACTGAAAGTTCCCTTGAACGGAAAGCCGGTCGGAGAAATGATTGACCCAATTTATTAGTCATTGAGTTTTGTATTTTTAATTTTTTTTGATTATACTTAATACATGAGAAAATTTTTGCGCCATCTCTTTTTACCTCATGAATCAAATAATCACCGCGCGAAAATTCTCCACATAGATAGTATTTTAATTGTAATCACGCTGTTAGTTTTTTCTTCTTTTCTTTTATCATCTCTGCAAAGCAGATTTCCTGCGGTACTGGGAATCTCATACAATATCACTCCAAATGATTTATTAAATCAAACCAATCAAGTGCGTCTTGAGCGTGGTCTTTCTACACTCACGCTTAATTCTGAATTATCTCAAGCCGCCTCAAACAAAGCCGCGGATATGTTTGCCAAGGATTATTGGGCGCATGTTGCCCCGGATGGAGCAACACCTTGGGGATTTATCAAAAATTCAGGCTATGAATACCTATACGCGGGTGAAAATCTGGCGCGGGGTTTTTCCAATACATCGGACGTAATAAGCGCTTGGATGGCAAGTCCATCTCATAGAGACAATGTATTATCTTCAAATTACTCAGATGTAGGTTTTGCAATCACAACAGGCAATCTGACCGGCAGCGATACGGTATTAGTCGTTGAAATGTTTGGTACTAAATACGCAGGAGCCGCAGCCGCGCCGCTAATTGCTGTAAGTCCGATCCCAACTCCGACCCGGCCGGATTTAAACTTAAGCGAACCGTCTCCAACAATTATCTTTGTAACTGAAAACATAACACTTGTGCCGTCACAACCGGAGGAGCCTCAGAGTAAAGTTGCTTCAATTCAACAGCAGCCGTTGATAGACAAAAACGATTTAACCAAAAACATATTAGTTATCGTTCTTATAGTTTTAATTACAATATTAACAGTTGACGCGATTATTATAGAAAAGAAGAAAATTATCAGAGTGGTATCACATAACCTCGATCATATTATTTATCTGATAATTATTTTATTAACTATTATAATAATAGGGAGAGGAGTAGTGCTTTAGAAAATGAATAAGATAAAACTGAATTTTTTAACACACATAAAATATTACACGGCGCTGCTTTTCATACAAATTATAGGTTTTTTTGTGATGTTATCGCTTTACGGAAATAAAGAGCTTCAAGCAGCAGCTATAATTAGTTCCGGTATTGGATATGTTTCCTGGGCAATTCTCCATCAGTACTACGAACATAGCCTGACAACAAAGATTGTGGTAGAATATGTGCTGTTCGGAGTGTTCGGAATAACAGTTTCATTATTGTTTTTTAAGTAGCTATTTTGAGTAAAAAAATTTATGAAAGGAATTATTTTAGCAGGTGGACTTGCGACAAGATTGAAACCGCTCACGCAGGTTACTAACAAACATCTATTGCCGATGTATAATAAGCCCATGATATTTTTCCCGCTTCGTGCCATGGCCAAAGCAGGCATCAAAGAGGTTCTTCTGACAAGCTCTCCGGATCACGCGGGACATTTTGCCAACTTACTCAAATCAGGAGAAGATTTTGATCTTCGTCTTTATTATGCTGTTCAGGATAATCCGGTCGGCGGGATAGCCAATGCAATGCTGCTGGCACGGGAATTTGCAAAAGACGAAAAAATATTAGTAATTCTGGGAGACAATATTTTTAATTACGATTTAAAAAAAGTTGTAGAAGAGTTTGAAAAAAAACCTCAAGGAGCAGTCATATTTGGCGTGAAAGTACAGGAAAATTTAAAACAATACGGAGTTATCGAGATGAACGAATCAGGAAAAGTAATTTCAATTGAGGAAAAGCCTGAAAACCCAAAGTCTGATATTGCCCAGTCGGGTATTTATTTATATGATCACCGGGTTTTTGATTTTATCTCTCAACTTAAGCCATCAAAAAGAGGCCAACTTGAAGTAAGCGATCTGAATAATATATACGCGAAAGAGGGGACATTGACATGCCACCTCCTTGATTGGTGGATTGACGCCGGAACCTCCCACGACGAATTGCACAGAGCCAATAAATTAGTCCACCAAAAAACAAAGGCGGGTGAATTTAAATAATGACTAAA
>JAHIGH010000087.1 GCA_018900295.1 Patescibacteria group bacterium
AAATAAAACAGTTGTGGTAGTTACTCATGGCGGTGCGATTAAGGCTTTGATACCCCTTTTACTGAAAGTTTCTAAAGAAGAAAGCTTCAAGCATGTCCCGGGCAATGCTTCTTTGACAATATTTGACTTTGATGACAAAGGTTTTCATCAGATTACTGTAAATGACGCCTCACACCTTTTTGAGAAATAAGTTACTGTCCCGCGCACGTTTTTTCAATCAATCCGTCTTTCATCCAAATAACTCTGTCAACAAATTTTTTATCTTCCGGCTCATGAGTGACCATCACGATAGTTTGCCCCAACTCTGTATTTAATTTACGGAATAACTCTAAAATGACTTTGGAGGAAATACTGTCAAGGTTGGCACAAGGCTCATCAGCGAAAAGAATCTCGGGCCTATTTATTAGCGCGCGGGCCACAGCTACTCTCTGTTGTTCTCCTCCTGAAAGTTCATTTGGATAGTGTTCCAGACGTTCACCGAGCCCTACAACCGCGAGCATTTCCTCCGCTCGTTTTTTATATCCATCCTGGTTGCCTCCCAACGCGAGAGCCGGAAGAAAAACATTCTCCAAAGCTGTTAGCTCGGATATGAGCGCGTATTCCTGAAAAACGTAGCCCAATCTTTCCAGGCGGTACATTGTTTTCTTTGAATCTGAAAATCTCAAAACATCAATATCATCAATAAAAATTTGTCCCTCGGTAGGAGTATCTAAAAGTCCAAGCTGGTGCAGAAGAGTCGATTTTCCGGAGCCGCTCCTTCCCATTATCGCAACAAATTCATTTTTTTCAATCACAAAAGATATTCCTTTAATCGCTTCTGTAGGAATTTTCCGGGATAAATCTTTTTTAGATTTTCTACTCGAATGACTATATCCTCTATTTTTGATCTTTGATCTTTGATCTTTGATATTCTCATCTCATGCTCCCCATATAGCTTTTAGTATGTTCTCGCGAGCTGCCAGATAAGACGGGATAAATCCTGCTATTAAAGCGGCAATAAATAAGCTTACAACACCCGAAATAATTCTACTCATGTCCATAGACAAACTCACGTCTCCGACCGGCATTATCAATGGATTTGCTATAAAATAGGGAACTAACAAATATAAAGTCAATATCAACCCTATAATTATTCCTAATACGGCATGAAAAAGAGCCTGAAAAATATATGATATGACAATAACTTTTTCTTTTATACCTATCGCCTTAAGTATTCCTATTTGGCGTCTTTTATTTACGACATTCACATATATAAGGATAAAAATAGTTATCGCCGCGACCACAATACCGATTGTGGTAATAATTAAAATAATAATATCAAAGCTTGTAGCAACACTCTTCATAGGTCCCATATATTCATTCCACGTTTTCACTTTCAAATCAGGATTTACAGAATTTATTTGACTCAAATACTTATCTTCATCTCCGTCTCTATCAGTTTTTACCAATATTTGTGAAGCTTTATCCGAAACCGAGAGTATTGATTCGGCTTCTTTTGTAGTCACAAAAGCCATTCTATCAGCGTCCATAAATTTGGTTAGAAATATTCCTTTTACCTTATACTCTCTTACTATCCCGTTATTATATGCGACCCTGACTGTGTCTCCCGCCTTTACGCCTCCTAAATTTTCGATTTCTTCTGCTTCCTCATAACCTCCGGCCAAACCAGCCCCGATCAAAATTTTATCTGTATCTGTTTTTTCCAAATATTCCCCTTCAGCTATATATTGGGATATCTTTGATATTTTCCTTTCTTTTTCAGGGTCTATTCCTGTTATCGCACCCGACAGGTCTTTTGTTTTTCCGTTTTTATCTTTATCAAAGTATATTGTTCCGCTGGTAGTGTAATGACGGGCTGTCGTTGCTATCCCGGGAATTGACTCGATCTGCTCCATGATGTTCCTTGCCTGCGGTATATACAGTCTTTTTGAAGGCACGTCCTGTGGATTAATAACAATATTTGATACAATGTTATTAATTATTTGTTTGTTTATCGCCTCAAGCACGCCGTCAAGAATTGCTGAAATAAATATAAGGTTGATAAACGCCAAAGAAAGGATAAAGATCATCAATACGCTGACAGCTCTATTGCCTCTGATGATTGACTTATATGCTAAAAAAATCGCAATTTTTAAAGCTTGAATCATATATTATTACGACTTACGCAGTTGTCATCCGCCAGCTGGCGGATCCAGTACATATAAATAATATTTTCCGCACAAATGCGTAAGCAGTACTATTTCTTTTTTAAAGAAAGGATAATTTTTTCGCCAACTCTCAATCCGGAAAGAATTTCAATCATGCCGCCATTCCCCTTTAGCCCTGTTGATATTTCTCTCTGCGTGACTTTTCCTTTTTCCAAAACCTCAACGTATTTATTACCATTTTTTTCCTGTATAGTAAATTTTGGAATAGCAATTACGTTTTCCCGTGAATTTGTAGTTATCTGTGCTTCACCACTCATATCCAGCTTCAATTTATCTTTCTCCTCAAGCTGAATCTTCACATAGTAAGCCTTGTTGCCATTGCTGACCGTCGCCGCGTAATCAACCTGCACAACTTTTCCCCTAAATTTTTTCTTCTCAAAAGCATCTAGATCTATAATTACCTTTTGTCCTGAAGCGACATTGGCAATATCCGATTCGCCGACTTTGGCTATAAAAAAGATATTATCAGGATTTACTATAGTAACGATGGGAGTCGTGCCGGCCACAACGCTTGTTCCCGCTTGCGTATGGACTTTGGTTACTACTCCGTCGATAGGGGAATAAAGATCGGCGTTTTTAGCCGCAAAATCTGCCAATTCCACGTCCAAAACTGCCTTTTCCAGATCAAATTGATTTTTCTCAAGCACCCTTTTAACAGTGTCCGTCACAAGTTGATTTTTATATGTGACCTCTTTATCCTGTTCAAAATCCCAGCGTTCTTTAGAATAATCCCGCAGGGACTGATCCATAGTTTTAAGTAGCTCCTTCTTATCCAGCGAAGCAATATATCCCCATTTTTTTATTATGTCGTTTTTCCTTACAGCCAAATTAGTCATTTTTCCGCTTACGGGAAACTTGAGCTCAACCTCGTCATCCGATTTTATCTCTCCGCTTGCGAAAACAATCCGGGTAACGTTTGTTTTTTTAACCTCCTCTATATCGTAAACTTGAGTTTTGAAAAAAGAAGAATATATTTGTGCGCCAATAAAAAAAACGGCAAAAATTGCCAATGATATAAAAATATTTCTTTTGATTAATATTTTTTTAAACATAAATTTTTATCTAATAAATTTAATTTTACCACTACAATACTTTCAAAGCCATATGCTTAATATCTATACAATTACGCTTTGAATTTATAAATAATTAGTATATGCCTCCGTAGCTTTCAAAATAAGGATTAGTTTGTTATTAAAATATAAATAGCTTAGAATTCAAAGCTACGCCGGGTACTATAATTTTGCATTTTGAAATTAGAGGGGTATAATAAACCCCTGTATGAAAAAAATCATTGCCGTAGTGCTCTTTTTGCTTCTTACAATAGTAGTCGTTTTCTACTTTTGCCTGCAGTCAATTACGCAAAAAATCTTTATACCTCCTGCCAAAACTGTGACAGCCTCCAAGAATACAATTCAACAGTCTCTGGATGATAAAACTCCGATCAACATCTTGCTTCTTGGCTATGGCGGCGGTGATCATGACGGTGCGTATCTGACTGATTCTATAATAACAGTTCATATTGACCCCGGGACGCAAAAGATATTTTTGATATCAATTCCGCGGGATATTTGGATAAAGATTCCGACAAATGGAGAAGAAGGAAGCTATTCAAAAATTAACGCTGCATACCAAATCGGCCTGGACGATATAAATTACCCTGACAAACAAGAAAAGTTCTCAGGTCCTGGCGGGGGGGCAAAGTTGGCAGAATATGCAGTTTCTCAAGTAACCGGACTCTCCACAAACTTCTTCGTCGGTATAGATTTTTCAGGATTTACCAAAACGATTGATACGCTTGAAGGTGTTGATATTGCAGTTAATAAAGCATTTGATGACTATGAATATCCGATTCAAGGAAAAGAAACCGATGCCTGCGGTCTCGCTGAAACGGAAATAGCCTCGCTCTCTGCCCAGCTTGCCAGTCCAAGCGCTGAGTTGTCACAACTTGATGCATTTCCCTGCCGCTATGAGCATCTGCATTTTAATGCGGGGCAGCAGCATATGGATGGAACAACCGCGCTCAAATATGTTCGATCCCGCCACTCGCTGCAAGACGGCACTGACTTTGGACGTGCGCAGAGGCAGCGGAATTTATTGGTTGCCGTAAAACAAAAAATCTTCTCTGTCGGATTTATTCCTCAAGCCCTGCCTTTTATGAATTCTTTAGGAGATAACCTGCGGACTGATTTGAGCCTTGATGACGTGCGAATATTGCTTCAAAACGCTTCTCTTTTGGAAAAATACAAAATAATCTCCCTTGCGCTTACGGACGAAAACTTATTACAAGATGCGGTTTCCACTGATGGACAAAGTATTCTTGAATCGAAAGACGGGGAGGGTAATTGGACGAGCATTCATGACTGGTTAGTTAATGAATTTAATTGAGGACAAAAAATTAAGCGTTTTTTTCGGCGAGGTCGCCGATAACCGGAAGTTTGAACTTCTTTCCTTGATATGCTTGTACGATCATATAGATAAAAAGAATGAGTGAAACAAGACCAACAAGACTCGTTAAGCTGTAAAGCCCAACCGTGCTAAGGACTGCATTCAAAACCATAAAACCAACGGAAGTTATACTAGATTGCAACGCGTGAAACCGGACATATTTATCTTTTGAGGTAAGGAAAAAATAAATACCCGTAATAAAACCAACTAAATACGAAAGAGCCGCTGCTGTATTTGGATTAAGGCCATTTTTTGTAGTTGTCTCTGCCATACCACTAATAAGGTATAATATAACATCACTCTTGTCAATAGGTGATTCAAGAGTTATTATTAATCTTAGAGAAGGGGTGATATATATGAAACTGGACGCGAATAGGGTAGGACTTGTTTTTGGATTATTTCTTGCCGGATTACATTTTCTTTGGTCTATCCTTGTTGTAATTGGCTGGGGACAGATGTTGTTAAATTTTGTTTTCTGGCTCCACATGTTTAGTAATCCATACCTGGTTTCGTCCTTTGATTTCACGGCAGCAATTTTGCTCCTGATAATAACTTTCGTCGTGGGTTATATCATTGGATGGGCGTTCTCGGTTCTATGGAACAAACTGCACAATAAGGGGTAAGAAAGGAGCCCGATTTGAAAGATAATTGGTGTCGACAATTAAGACATCAGTATTATTTTTATCCTAAAAAACACTTACCAAGAGTGTTATAATATTTTGAAAGGGCATAACAAATGACCGTTGAAGAAATCATTACTCTCCTCAAATCGCAAGAAAATCCGAAAAATGTAAAAGGCATGGCGCGGTTTGGTATTAATTCCAAAAATACTCTCGGCATTTCCGTTCCCTATTTACGTAAGCTTGCAAAAGAAATTGGGCAGACCTGCCTGCCGGCAGGCAGGAATCATACATTGGCTCAGGAATTGTGGGATTCTGGTTTTCATGAAGCAAGGCTTTTGGCCGGATTTATTGATAATCACAAAGAGGTTACACAGAAGCAGATGGATGCCTGGGTTTCGGATTTTGATAGTTGGGATGTCTGCGATCAGGTGTGTAGTAATC
>JAHIGH010000088.1 GCA_018900295.1 Patescibacteria group bacterium
GACTGGCAAAAGCACCGACTGACAGCGGAAAGATAGGAGGAGAGATTCCAAAGACAGGTGGAGTTGCAAATTTATTTGGGCTCTTTAAGTTGTTCGTAAATGATGGAATGTATAATAGTTTTGTTCGGGATTATATGGATGCGAAAATCCGTTACGCGGAGATGAAAAATGTGTTGGCAGAGGCGATTTATAAGGAAATACAACCGATTCAGGAGCGACGGCGAATTTACGAAGAGAATCCGGCGTTGGTTAATCAGATCATTGAAACGCATACTGAAAAGTGTAAGGAGATAACTGATAAGACTATGCGAGAAGTGAAGGAAAAGATGGGACTACTGTAGAATTTATGTCTTATATCACAAACAGCGGAGAAAATAATTTAAAAAATCGTTTGGTTGGGCTTATTTCCAAAAGCGAGGAATTGAAATTTCTAGTAGGTTTTTTCTATTTTTCAGGAATAAAAGAGCTATATGAGGGATTAAGGAA
Source organism: Patescibacteria group bacterium (assembly GCA_018900295.1). Lineage (GTDB taxonomy): Bacteria > Patescibacteriota > Microgenomatia > Levybacterales > UBA12049 > JAHIGH01. Next base: position 487 of record JAHIGH010000088.1, read on the forward strand.
AAATTCAAATACTAATATAAAGGTTTTGGTAGGCCTAAATGTTGATAAAACCAATTTTGGATTGCTTGAATTTGCTGATCAGGATAGCCAGTTATCTGATGAAGATAAAACTTACAGTTTTTTTCAATCAATAAAAAAATCTTTAAATACTGAGAATTTTGATACAAAAGAATTTTACGAACAGGTAAGATTTTTCATCCAGTTAATTCGCGATGATAAATTAATAATCCGCAAAACCTTTAAACCCAATCATGCCAAACTTTATATTTTAAAATTGGAAGAAAGCCAGGTCGGCAGAAAAAATCTATTTATCACGGGCAGCAGCAATTTAACAAAATCCGGTTTGACTACGCAGGAAGAATTTAATGTTGAAATAAGCGATTTTGGGGTGAAAGACGCGGAAGAATATTTTGATGGTCTATGGGATGAAGCGGTAAAAATAACCGAACACGAGGAAACTAAAAGAAAACTCATCGCGATAGTTGAAAAGGAAACACTCATTAAAGAAATTACCCCTTTTGAGGCATTTGTTTTGGTTTTGAAAACCTATCTTGATTCATTTGAAGGACGAGAAGTCGGACCCACGCTCGTTAAAATACTGGAAGAAAACGGGTATACTCCTTATAAATATCAGTTGGATGCGGTTGCGCAAGCGCTATTATTTATAGAAAATAATAATGGCGTAATTATCGCTGATGTTGTCGGTTTGGGTAAAACAATTATAGCTTGTTCGGTTGCCAAAGAGCTTAAAAAACGCGGTATTGTAATCTGCCCTCCCGGTATTATGGGCGATAAAAATAAAAATTCCGGCTGGAAAAAGTATCTCGAAGAATTTAAGCTTTATGATTGGGAAGTCCGGTCTCTCGGCGATTTAGAGAATATTACCGATTTTGTAGTTAAATACAAAGATATCGAAGTTGTGATTATTGATGAAGCTCATCGTTTCAGAAATCAGGATACAAGAGATTACGAATTATTAAAGAATATCTGCCGTAATAAAATAGTAATTTTGCTTACCGCCACGCCCTTTAATAACAGGCCGGGCGATATTCTTTCGCTGCTGAAACTATTTATTACTCCAAAAAAATCATCAATTACGCTGGAAAATAATCTGGTGGATAAATTCAAGGCTTTCAAAGGAACTTTTGACAGGCTTGGATATATTTCAAAATACTGGAATTCGCCAAATAGCGCTAAAAGAAAAAAAGCGGAAGGTTATTACCAAAGTTTTTTTGAAAGCAAAATAATTGAACTCGCCAAGGTTAAACAAAGGGCTCATTATCTTGCCAGGCAAATAAGAGATGTAATTAAACCTGTAACAATTCGCCGTAACCGCCTTGATCTTCAGAATAACCCCTATTATAAAGATGAGGTTAAGAATTTATCAAAAGTTGCGGATCCTAAAGAGTGGTTTTTTGAATTAACAAAAGAGCAGTCGGAATTTTATGATAAAGTTATTCTTGAATATTTTGGGGACCCGGATGAAGGCGGCCAATTTAAAGGCGCTATTTATCGGCCATTTGAATATGAAATAGAGCGGAAAAAAATTGCGAATGAGTTACTGACTGAAAAAGAAAATTTTCAATATTATCAACAGCGTAACTTATATGATTTTATGAGGCGTTTGTTAGTCAAGCGTTTTGAAAGCTCTTTCGGATCTTTCGAACAGAGCATAAAAAATTTTAAACACATTACTGAAACAGTTTTGAAATTCGTTGAAAAAACAAATAAATATATTTTGGACAGGTCTCTAGTTGAAAAAATTTGCGATGAAAATCTAGAAGAGATAGAAAAATATTTGGCTGAATATACCGAAAAAATAAATAATGGCGAATATCCAAAAAACCATAAAGTTTATGATTTGAATAAGAATTTTAATGATAAAGATGGATTTATCGCAAACATAAAAACTGATTTGATTCTTTTCGATAACATATTGCGGGAATTATCAACGTTAGATTTAGTTAAAAATGATCCCAAGACAGAATGTTTATTGAACAATATTATAAAAGAAATAAAGCAAAAGCCTCTTGAAGGCGAGCCAAAAAGAAAAATTATAATATTTTCCGAATATCTGGACACGGTCAAATATCTGGAAGCAATTCTAAAAAAACATTTTAAAGAAAGGCTTCTTATTTCAGATAGTGATTTATCAGCACAGAAAATTTTGCAAATAAACAAAAATTTTGACGCTTCCTATCCCGATCAGGATGACGATTTTGATGTTTTGCTTGCTTCAGACAAAATCTCGGAAGGATTTAATTTAAACCGCGCGGGCATGGTTGTAAACTACGATATTCCATGGAATCCTGTGCGGGTTATTCAGCGTGTGGGTCGTATCAACCGTATCAGCAAGAAAGTATTTAATGAGCTTTATATCGTTAATTTCTTCCCCACTGAGAAAGGAGCGGAGCTCGTAAAATCGCGCGAGATAGCAAGTAATAAAATGTTTTTGATACATAAGACATTGGGGGAAGATGCCAAGATCTTTGATATTGATGAAGAGCCGACCCCATCCGGCCTGTACAATCGAATTCAACAAAACCCTGATGAACGGGAAGGTGAAAGTTTTTATAATAAGGCTCTGAAAGCATTCTTAAAAATTAAAAAAGATTCCCCTGATCTGATAGAGTCTTTAAAAAATTATCCGCCTCGTATAAAAGTAGCCAAGAAATATACCGAAAACGAACTTTTGGTATTTCTGAAAAAGGGCAGGTTATATATTCACTGTATCCGATATGGAAGTGAAAATGGATCTGAAGTTTATCAGGCAGATTTTGAAGAAATATTTGGCAAGATTGCCTGTACTCAGGATGAAAAAGCTATTCCTTTAAGCGGCAGTTTCTGGGAAGCTTATGAAAGCGTAAGAAAATTTAAAGAACATAAAGTCGTCCCTCTGAGTGAACAAAGCCTTGAGCAAAGGGCTTTGAACAATCTCGCGACATTTATTAACAAGATCCAATCAGATGGGATAATGCCCTATAAAGACTTTTTACGGACGTTACGGGAGGACATTCTGGATTACGGAACTCTTTCCGATTTTACTCTGCGCCGGGTTGCCAATATGGAAAGCAAGGACGAAGCAAGGTTAAAAAAGGCAATGGCAGAAATAATCTTATTAAGAAATGAACTTGGCGAAGATTACCTTGAGAAAGAAAAAGCAAGGCGAAAAGATTTATCTAAAGAAATAATCATTGCGATAGAAAATCAAATGGAGGCAAAATGAGCGATGAGTTAATAAATATTCCATCTTATATTACTATTTTGGAAGAATTGAAAACAAAAATCAGGCAAGCGCGATACAAGGCTGTCATTTCGGCAAATAAAGAAATGATTTTTCTTTACTGGGATATCGGAGAAACAATTTTAATACAACAGGAAAGGCAAGGTTGGGGCGCAAAAGTTATTGAACGTTTATCGCAAGATTTATCCAAGAGCTTTCCCTATATGAAAGGCCTCTCATTGCGTAATTTAAAATATATGCGCCAATTTGCGAGTCTTTATCCCGATTATGTAATTGTGCAAGAGGCGCTTGCACAATTGACTTGGTATCATATTATTACTTTAATGGATAAAATAAAAAATGAAAATGAAAGACTGTGGTATGCTGGTCAAATTATTCAAAACGGCTGGTCAAGAAATGTGCTTGTTCATCAAATTGAAAGCGGTCTTTATCAAAGGCAAAAAGGCGCGCATAAAATAACTAATTTTAAGAATACTCTGCCTGCTTCACAATCTGATTTAGCTCAACAAACAATCAAAGACCCTTATATTTTTGATTTTCTTAATATTTCGCAAAACGCAAAAGAAATTGAATTGCAAAATGAACTATTAAAGCATATAACAAAATTTCTTCTGGAGCTCGGAGCTGGTTTTGCTTTTATTGGAAGTCAATATCATATAGAGGTATCAAAAAAAGATTTCTATATTGATCTTCTTTTTTATCATTTAAAACTACGCTGTTATATTGTTATCGAACTAAAAACGGGTGATTTCAAACCGGAATATACCGGTCAGCTTAATTTTTATCTCTCGGCTGTCGATAGCCGGATAAAAAATAAAGAGGATAATCCAAGTATCGGTATAATATTGTGTAAAAACAAAAACAAAATCATTGCTGAATATGCCTTGAGAAATATGACAAAACCAATAGGAGTTTCTGAATATAAACTATCACGTATTATTCCTGAGAAGTTGCGAAAAGCACTTCCAACAGTAGAAGAAATTGAACAGGGATTAAAACAATAAGGACAATATGGCAGGCTATGGAAGAGAAATATTAGAAGATATAATCAAGAATTTTTTACCGGAAAAGTTTACCAGATTATTTCGCGAGAAAAACCGTTCGTTCGCGCCGCAAAATGAAGAATTGCGGCAATATGATGACGGCGATTTTAAGAACGGTTTAAAACTCGGTGAAATTTCTTTTTCGGCAAGTGAAAAACTTATTGTCTGCGCTTTTCAAGCCAGTCAACCGCTTTCTGAGCGAAGCGGGAAAAAAAATCAGTATAAAAAAGGCAAGGATATTCTCAAAGACACTCAATCAGATGCCGGTATTTTCATTTTTTACGATGCTTCCGGTAATTTCAGATTTTCATTGATCTACGCTAATTATTTGGGTAAAAGGCGGGATTGGAGTGTTTTTCGCCGGTTTACATATTTTGTGAGCCGTGAATTTACCAATAAAACCTTCCTTGCCAGAATCGGTGGTGGGGATTTCTCAACAATAGAAAAAATCAGAGAGGCTTTTTCGGTGGAGAAGGTTACCAAAGAGTTTTATGAAGATATTGCTAATTGGTATTTTTGGGCGGTGCAAAGTGTTACGTTTCCAAACGATAATGAAGAAGAAAACAGCAAAAATATTTCCGTTATTCGCTTAATTACCAGAATGATTTTTATTTGGTTTATGCGGGAACAGGGTTTAGTCCCAAAAAATTTGTTTGAAGAAGAAAGTATTTCCACAATACTTGAAGATCTTTCTCCCGAAAATTCAAATTACTATCAGGCGATTTTGCAAAATTTATTTTTTGCCACGTTAAGCACTAAAAAAGATGAACGGAAATTTCGAAGCGAGATTAGGGGATACAAAGGAATAAATCCAGACCAGGGGAATGATAGTGTTTTTCGTTATCACGAACTTTTTAAAAACTCGGAAATACTGAAAGATTATTTTGGCGAGATACCATTTTTAAATGGCGGATTATTTGAATGTCTTGATGATAGAAAAAAAGGAATTTATGTTGATGGATTTACTGCGGTTAAAAAGAATCAACCAACTCTTCCTAATTTTCTTTTTTTCAGCCAAGAGAAAAAAGTCGATCTCAATAAAGCCTATGGAACTCAAAATAAGAAATATCACATACATGGGCTTCTGAATATTCTCTCTTCTTTTAATTTTACCATTGATGAAAATTCACCGGACGATCAGGATATCGCCCTTGATCCCGAACTTTTGGGCAGGGTATTTGAAAATTTACTCGCAAGTTTTAATCCTGAAACTTCCACCACTGCCCGCAAAGCTACAGGCAGTTATTACACGCCAAGAGAAATCGTTGATTATATGGTCGCTGAATCTCTTAAGGCATATTTCGAAACACATCTTTCAGCTATTTCTGATTTAGATAAAAAAATAGAACAGCTTTTTTCAACAGGAAGCGAAGAAAATCCTTTTGACAAATCAGAGTCAAAAAAGATTGTAGAATTAATTGAAAGTGTCAGAATTGTTGACCCGGCGGTCGGCTCCGGCGCTTTCCCAATGGGTGCGCTTAATAAGTTGGTATTTATTTTAAATAAAGTTGATCCGGGAAATGAGCTTTGGAAACAGGCTCAGCTTTCAGCGGCGGAGACAATACCCGATCCTCGCATCAAGCAAGATACCAAAAAACGTATTGAAGAATTTTTCAAAGGTAAAAATGCAGATTACGGACGGAAACTATATTTGATCCAAAAATGTATTTACGGCGTGGATATTCAACAGATTGCGGTAGAAATTGCCAAACTGCGTTTTTTTATCTCGCTTTTAGTGGATGAAAAGATTGACAGAGATCATCCGGATGGGAATTGTGGCATTGAACCACTGCCTAATCTTGATTTTAAGATTATGCAGGGGAATAGTTTAATCTCCGAGTTTTTGGGAATTGATTTTGATAATGGGCAAGAAAAACAAGCAGTGCAATGCCAAGTTGGTTTAGGTTTTGAAAATGAAGATGATGGTTTAATCAAGGAATTTGAACGAAAGAAAATAGATTACCAAAACGAATCGGACAAAGATAAAAAGGCGAAACTGAAAAGCGAAGTAGAAGATCTGATGATAAAATTATTTGAAACTAAATTGCAAAAGAAATACTCTGAATTGAAGCCGATTGAAGAAAGAGCGCAAAGCATACCGAATCTAAAGACGAGAGAGGAGTATATAAAGACAGAAAAAGAAAAGTTTTCAAAAAAATATGGCTTTGATCTGCAAAATATTGAAAAACAGCTTCGGGAATTTACCAGCAAAAAGAAAACAAGGCCATTTTTCCCTTGGAAATTATATTTTGCAGAAGTGTTTAATAAAGAAAATCCGGGCTTTGATGTTGTGATTGGAAATCCGCCGTATTTTAACATCAATGCGATTGATAAAGGCTTTATCAAATATCTATCAGAACGATACAAAATCATTCACACCGGTTATAACGACATTGTTTATTATTTCATCTTTTTAGGAATTGACCTTCTGAAGAGAACGGGATGTTCTGTTTTTATCACATCTAACTATTTTCTCGGCAATGAATATGCGGACAAGCTGAGACGATATCTAAGTAAACATGCTTCTAAAATTGTTAATTTCAAGGAACATATGGTTTTTGATGCGGCAAGTGTTCATACTTGCATTTCAATATCTCATAAAGAACCAAAATCTAACGATGTCATTTTCTATGTAGCCACTTCCGATAAGCAAATTACTTCGAGTAATCTTGAAAACGAGCTCAAGTCATTTTCGATTAAGCGAGATGAATTGAATAGTAGTTGGCTAATTGCTGATCAGCCGGATACTATTATTCTTGAAAATTTAAAGAGTGGCTCAGTATTACTTGGGGATATCTCAATTATTGAAAAAGGTTCAACCTCAGGAAAAAATGAGATATTTACAATTTCTTGTGATTTTGCAAAAAAGATGAAATTAGAAAATTCAGTTTTGAGAAAGAACATCAAAAACGGAGACATAGGCAGATACACCATATGTGACAGGGGGAACTTTTTGATTTATGTTGATAACGATACACATATGGACTCTTTTCCAAAAGCCTTTTCTTACTTGAAGGGACACAAAGATGTTCTTTTAAAAAGGAATGAAGTAAAACTGGGCTTATATCCATGGTATCGTTTCGAACGACCGAGAAATAAGGCTGTATTTGATTCAGATGAAAAAATTGTCGTTCCGTATCGGGCAGAAAATAACCGATTTGCTTATGACAATCAACAATATTTTAATGATGGCGGCGATATACGTGCAATTGTTATCAATAATGATCAATTCAATATTAAGTATGTTTTGGGAATACTAAATTCCAAGCTTATAGATTGGTTTTATGGATTTATCGGCAAACCAAAAGGCAAAGTCAGAGAATATTTTAACAATCCGCTTTCCTTAATTCCTATTAAAAATATACCAAAAAACAATCAAAACCCATTTATTGAAATCGTTAATAAAATTTTGGCAATTACAAAATCTAGCGATTATTTGGAAAATCCTGCAAAAAAAGAAGAAATCAAAGAATACGAAAAACAAATTGACCAGATGGTTTATAAATTATACGATCTAACCGATGAAGAAATAAAGGTTGTTGAAAATTCGGGGAAATGAAAATCATCCTGCGCCCGTAGGGAACGAAGATTTTCGTTCCGTACAATACGCCAAAATATTATCGCGCTGTCTGCCGGTTGGTGTGGAATAGAATTAGCAAGGTAAAGAGTGTATGAATAACGCCGCTTCGGTCGACGAGATCATAGAAGCGCATATTGAAAAATGTGAGAAACGAATGAATAAAACTATGCGGGAAGTGAAGGAAAAAATGGGACTACTGTAGAAAGATCAAATATCAAAATTACAAATTTCAAATAATATCAAAATTCAAATTTTTAAGATTCAAAACGCTTTCCGGGAGGCAGGATCTTTATATTAATAATGGGATTGCCGCGTCGCCCACTATTGTGGCGCTCCTCGCAATGACAGCTATAAGGCGGGGGTAATGTCAGTGGAAATGGGAGTAGAAGGAGATAGATTTTTGTGGTATACTGGGCTTGATTATGGGCGCAAATGGTAAGAGAAATCATGTTTTGGAAGGCAGAAAAAAGAGTGTTAAAATAAAAGCAAAATTTTCCTGGAAGAATATTTTTCTTTATGGATTTTTGATTATTTTTTCTTTGTTCATTTTTTCCGCATTAAGTTCTCCATATGAAGATAGGAAAACTATTCCTTTGTCTGAACTTATTTCTGATATAAAGAAGGGACAGGTTTCTAAAATCGTTATCAGCGGAGATAAGTTATTGGTTAATCTTAAAAATGGAACTTTACTTCAGGCAGTGAAAGAGTCC
>JAHIGH010000089.1 GCA_018900295.1 Patescibacteria group bacterium
GGAATACGTATTTTAGGAACCAATCCCAACGACATAGATCGGGCGGAAAATAGAAATAAATTTTCCCGTCTCCTTGATGAACTCGACATCAAACAACCGGCTTGGAAAACTTTCTCAACGCTGGAAAATGCGGAAAAATTTTCACAAGACGTAGGCTATCCCGTCCTGATCCGCCCTTCTTATGTCTTATCAGGCGCCGCTATGAATATCTGCTTTAGTAACAAAGATCTGGAACGTTACATAAAAGAAGCAACTCTGATCTCTCAAGAATATCCCGTCACCGTCTCAAAATTTTTTGAACGTGCCAAGGAAATTGAACTCGACGCGGTTGCCCAAAAAGGAGAGGTTAAAGTGGCAATCATCTCCGAACATATCGAATACGCCGGCGTCCATTCGGGAGATGCGAGCATTGTCCTACCTACTCAAACGCTAAATAACCAATTACTGAAAAAAATGAGAGTAGCGGCAGACAACATCGCCAAAGTACTCCAAATCACCGGACCTTTCAATATCCAATTTCTTCTTCGGAGTAACGAAGTCTATATTATCGAAACCAATCTCCGCGCATCCCGCACATTTCCTTTCATCTCCAAAGTAACAGGCATAAATCTTATCAAAATATTTATTGATGCGCTATTTGATAAAACCGTACCAAAAATAAATGTACCCAAATTAAATTTTTGCGCTGTAAAAGTCCCGCAATTTTCCTTTGCCCGCTTGACCGGTGCGGATCCGATAGTAGGAGTCGAAATGGCATCAACCGGCGAAGTTGCATGTTTTGGCAAAGATATGGAAGAAGCTTATCTCAAAAGTCTTCTCTCAGTTATTCCCCAATGTCCGGAAAAAGGAATCTTCTTAAGCATAGGAGGGGATCAAAAAAAGCAAGCCTTCCTCTCCACCGCAAAATTACTCCCGCGACTCGGCCTGCCAATCTATGCTACGAAAAAAACAGCAGAATTTCTCAACGAGAACGGTATCGAAGCAAAAATGCTCTACAAAATCCATGAAAAAAAATCACCCAACGTCCTCAATTTCTTTCAAAAAAAGAAAATTGACTTTGTTATAATCATTACGGATAAAAATATCAAAAAAGAACTGAATGACGATTTCATGATCCGGAGAGCTGCCGTAGACAACAACATCTATGTCATGACCAAAATAAAGAACACCCAACTTTTTATCAAATCCCTTATCAACAAAGGTCTGAAAGGCCTTGAAATCAAATCCTGGGACGAGTACAAAGTTTAATGTCATTGCGAGGAATCCGCCCTGGGCGGACGACGAAGCAATCCCGTTATAAAACTATATTAAAAAATAAATCTATGATAACCTTACCCGGCCTAATTGATCCTCACGTACACCTGCGTGATCCCGGACAAACTCACAAAGAAGATTTCACCACAGGTACCATGGCAGCACTTGCCGGAGGATTTACAACTATCCTTGATATGCCCAACAATGAGATACCCATTACCACTCTGGATCTCCTTACATCCAAAGAAAAAATTGCTAAAAAAAAGATCGTTTGTGATGTAGGGTTTTACTTTGGCTCTCTTGGCGATAATCTCTCGGAGTTCAAAAAAGTACAAGATAAAATATTTGGATTAAAGCTTTATTTAAACCAAACAACCGGCAATTTTACTATTAATCTGGATACCCTCAAAAAAATATGCTATGCATGGCCAAAAACACTACCAATCCTTATCCACGCAGAAGAAAACATTCTTGAAAAAGCAATAAATATCACCCACATAACAAACCAGCGACTTCACGTATGTCACGTTAGTTCACAAACCGAACTGGAAATAATCATCAAAGCAAAAGAAAAAAAGTACAACATTACATGCGGCGTCACACCCCACTATCTATTCCTTACAAAAAAAAATATTGAATCACTAGGAGCATACGGTAAAATTAAACCCGCCATTAAATCGCAAAATGACGTCAATTTTCTTTGGAAAAATATTGACAAAATTGACCTAATCGAATCCGACCACTCGCCGCATACCAAA
>JAHIGH010000090.1 GCA_018900295.1 Patescibacteria group bacterium
ACTTTACAAACTGCGCAATATCCTTATACGTAACAAGTATTATCAAAAGGAATAAAAAAGCCATACCGATGGAATTAATATATCCCTCAACCTTCGGACTCATCTTTACACCAAAAACCCCCTCCACGAGAATGAAAGACAATCTTCCACCGTCCAACCCCGGAATTGGCAGGACATTGAAAAAAGCCAGAGAAATAGATAAGATACCAGCAAGATTTAGTAATTCAAGAATTCGCTCCCGCAAATTCTGAATATCAAGAACTGCCCCCACAACATTAGCTATCCCGATCGGTCCGGAAACCCCTTGGCTGAGAAGATCAACATTTTTTTGCTGGATAGAAGTAGCTACAAGCTGTTTTAAAATAACAAAATTATAAACCATAAGATTTGCAGGATGTGTAAAACCTGAAAGCAATTTCTGAGTCGTAGATTGGTAATTCATGCTGATCGTTTGGGACGGAAAGAATGAAACTCCCAATGCCCCTTCATTCTTAGGAGGATTAATTCGCGGCACGAGTACTGAAATAGATTTTTTATTAGTCTTAAGATCAAGCCACTCCACAACTATCTTTTTTCCCTTATTTGCCTTTACTATATTAAGAAAATAATCCATTTTTTCAACATGTACGCCATTAACTGAAATTACTTGTGAAATCGGCACGATTCCCGCCTTTTCAGCCGGAGAACCTTTCACCACTTCGCCGATTATAATTTTTGTATTGACTTGCTGATCTACAAGAAAAAAATGAGGTACCGACACATCCGGAGGATATACAGGCAATTCCGCCTTAAAATTACCCACTAACATAAATAAATAATAAATTACAACAGCCAACACCGTATTCATCACAACCCCCGCGACTACCACAACTGCCCTCTGCCACACCGGCCTGCCACAAAAAGTTCTCTTCTCACTTGCCCCGCGAAGCTTTAGCGAAGTGGGGTCCTCCTTCCCCCGCAGGCTAATTCTTCCCGCCCCCGCTTCATCCTCGCCATACAACTTCACGAATCCGCCAATAAGCGCCGGATAAATGGAATATTCCGTTTCTCCTCTCTTAAAAGAAAAAATCTTGGGAAGGAGTGGCAAACCAAAACCAAATTCCTCCACTTTTATTCCGAACCTCTTCGCCATAAAAAAATGTCCGGCTTCATGGATTAAAACTAATACTGAAAGAATAAGAAGAAAAACAATCGCAGTCAAAACCATAAAATCAATTATACCATCTTTTTTAGACAAATACGTTTAGAATTTACTATTGAAAATTTAATCATTGAAAATTCATTGAAAATTTCAAATTGAAAATTGAAAATTTTTTTGAAGGATTATATCTGCAGCAATTCCTTTTCTTTTTGTTTGCCGATTTCTTCAATCATCACAATCGTCTCATCAACAATCTTCTGAACCTCTTTTTCAAGCCTTTTAATCTCATCCTCTCTTCCTTCAAACTCTTTTTTTATCCCTGCCATTGCTTCATGCCGCACCTGCCGTACCATAATTTTTCCATTCTCCAATTTATGCCGCATTGCCTTGATGAGTTCTTCCCGCCGTTCCTGTGACAATTGCGGGATACTGATCCTGATCACATGCCCGTCTATAACCGGTGTAAAACCAATATTTGCCTCCTGAATACCTTTCTGGATATCCTGAATAATTGATGGATCAAATGGAGTAATTATGAGTGTTCGCGCGTCAGTGACTCCCACTGTTGCAAGCTCCATTACTTTAAGATTGGTACTACCGCCGTATACGCAAAGGACAAGATTCTCAATCAGTAGTGGACTTGCGCGTCCGGTACGTAAAGTGGAAATATCACCCTTGATAACCTCCAAAACCTTTTGTATTCTTTGTTTAGTTTGAACAGCCAACGGATCCATAATAAAAATCAAAAGTTTTTTATACTTTTTACTTTTGAATTGTAATTTTGCACTTTTACTTTTGCCTTTTGACTTACTTTTAAATCTCAAACCTCACAAATCTCTTTACTATTATATTTTCCCCAAGCTTCCCGATAATACCCTTCATCAACTGCTCAATCGTTTGTGAACCATCTCTAATATACTGTTGCTTTAATAATTCGTCAATACCCTTTGGATTCATTGCCGCGACTTGCATTTCCAATTCCTTTGCTAAATTACGAAAATCATCTGTCTTCGCGACAAAATCAGTCTCGCAAAGAAGTTCTAAAAGAACTCCAACCTTTCCTCCCTGATGAATATATGCATCAATAATACCTTGTGAAGTTTCCCTGTTCGCTTTCTTTGCCGCTATTTCCACGGATCTTTTCTTCAACCAGGAAAGTGCTTTTGAATAATCTCCATTTGATTCATCCAACGCCCTCCTGCAATCCGCAATAGATGCCGCCGTCTCGTCCCGTAATTTTTTAAGTACTTTCAAATCAACATTTACCATAACCTACTTTTCCTTTTGTCATTCCGAGCGAAGTCGAGGAATCTCATTCCACAAACTCATCAAAATAACTTAATAGTATCAGATCCATCCACGCGCGCAACCTGCACTGAGCCCGTCGAATATGCTTGGTCGGGATGACAATAAAATTACTTAGCTTCTTTCTTTTTACTCACCTTTTTCTCCTTGCCCGCCATAGCTTTCTTGACCACCATAGCTTTAGCGACGGTGGTAGCGTCGGAGGGTTTCTTCACTTGTTTTACCTCTGTTTCCTTAACCAAACTTACTTTTTTAGGTTCTTCCTTTGAACTTGCGGGGACAACCTTTTTTTCTTCAACTTTTACTTCCGGTTCCTTCGCCTTTTTTTCTTCCACCAATTTTTGCTTCTTAATTCCTTCTTGTTGCTGCTTCTTCCCCTCCTTCCACGCTTCCAATATATACTGAATAATTAACTTAAGCGATCCGACAGCATCATCATTTGCAGGAATTGGATAATCAATGACAGTTGGATCCGAATTCGTATCTGTTATGCCAACTGTTTTGACATTCATCGCAATTGCCTCTCGTATAGCCAAGTCTTCAATATGCGTATCTATCACAAAAATTGCATCAGGAACTTTTATCATCGAAGCAATGCCTCCATAAAAACCTTCTAACTTCTGTCTTTCTTTGTCCCATTCTCCGATTTCCCTCTTGGTGAATTTCTCTTTTTCATTCTCATCTTTCAAGCGCTTCTGTAAAATTCTCAATTTATTAAAATTTTTAGAAACCTCGGAATAATTAGTAAATGTACCGCCAATCCAACGTTTTATTACCCAAAAAATATTAGAAATATTCTCATCCTTGATTTTTTTGATCTCTTCCTCCAATATCGCTTGCGCCTGTCGTTTTGTGCCCAATATTAAAAGTGTTCCGCCATTTTTTGCCAATTCCTTAACATAGGCTGCTGCTTCATCAAGTCCTTCCTTTGTTTTTTCAAGATCAATAATGTGGATATTATCACGCTCCTCAAAAATAAAATCGCGGGCTTTTGGGTTTTGACGGGTTACCTGATGACCAAAATGACATCCGGCTTCCAATAATTCTTCCAGTGTTATATTTCTCATAAATAACTCCCTTTTTTACCCGCCGCTAAAGCGCCCTTTAGAGCGTGTACTTACAGTACTGAAAAGCTCTAAAGTAAGTTTAGGCGGGCTTTTACCTCCACCCGGTTCAAAATTTTATTCAAAAAATCACACAGGGAATCAAACCGGATGTGTTAAGATAAATAAGATTATACCCCAGAAACAAAAAATATGCAATAATATAATATAACCGATTATATTCACACCATGTTCATAAATTTATTTAAAAAAAGACAACAGTCGCAAAATCTAAACAAACTCTCACCTTACATTCTAAAAAACATTGACAGGGCAATCTTGGTCATCAACTCCAACCTGAAAATTGAATACGTTAATGCCGGAGGTGAAAAACTATTTAAATATACCGGTAAAAAACTTATAGGCAAAAAACTGGAGCAACTGTTCGAAAATAACCCTCTTAACCCCTCCCAACCTCCCCTTATCAGGGGAGGCGAAAAAGATTCTCCCCCTGATAAGGGGGAGTTAGAGGGGGTTATCATTGATGCAGATAACAATAAAATTCCCGTCACAATATTAATAAAAAAAATCGAGGATGGTGCAAAATCACCTATAGGATTCATTCTAATTCTTACGGACATGTCGGAATCAACAAAAAATTACCGGGCTCTGGAAGAAAAAACTCACGAAATAGAGTTAAAAAATGAAAGCCTCCGAAAACTCCAAAAAGAATTAGGAATAGAAAAAATCTCAATTGAAGATAAAATCAAAAAACGCGCTGATGACTTAAAAGAGGAACATGCAAATCTTTTAGCCTCAATTGATAATTTAAGCCTTTGTTTCCTAATGACTGATAAATACAATAAAATAATACTAAATAACAAGGCAGCGAAAAATATCTTTCCTTTATTGAATAAGAAAAAAACAATAACAGTTACAGAATTACAGAAATCCGCGCAAATAAGTTTCGATTTAGATATCGAGGCAAAAAAAGCAATGACTGAAAAAAAATGTATCAATATTACTGATATACAAATTGATTCAAAATTTATCAATATTTTCATATCTCCGATTATCTTGGAATTAAAACAAAGCCTCAATGCTATCGGAGTATCGATAATAATTGAAGATCAAACAAAACAACACAACTTGGAACTTTCAAAAGAAGACTTCTTCAACATTGCGGCCCATGAGCTGCGTACTCCTCTGACAGCAATATATGGATATACTGCGTTAATAAAACAAATATATTTTGGAAATATCCAAAATGAAGAATTAAAGATTATAATTAATAATATTAGCGTATTAAGCAAAAAATTATCTTTAAGTGTTAGTAATTTTCTTGACTCCTCCAAGCTTGAACAGGGAAAAATTGAATTAAAACAAGAACCATGCAATCTATTTGCGATCATCAACGAATCAATAAAAGAAATGGAAAGCGTGGCACTATGGAAAAATTTGTATATTAAATTTGATCCTCCTTCATCACCAATTATAATAAATGCAGACCGAATCAGAATTACACAAATATTGAATATCCTTATAAATAATTCTATTAAATATACTGATAATGGAGGGATTTCTATCTCCATCGAAGCAGAATCTAATTTCGCCAAAATAATTATCAAAGATACAGGTACTGGTATCTCCGATGAAAATAAAAAATTGCTATTCCGCAAATTTCAACGAACAGGAAGCAATTTACTAACAAGACAAGAAGGCACTGGATTAGGATTACACCTTGCAAATTTATTAATTGCAAAAATGGGAGGAACAATTAATATAGAAAGAACAGAAATAAATAAAGGCTCTACATTCTCTTTTACTATTCCGATATTTAATAATTAACTATGTCGCCAAATTTATATTATTTCATTTTCTTATCTGTAAGTATAATTACAGCATTCATCTTTATATTCCTATATAAAAATCGTTTACGATCATTAAATAACCCTGCTTTTATTGCCCCGCTCATACTTGAGGCAATTGACGAAGCGATTATTATCACAAACTCCATTGAGAAAAAATTTCAAACTCAACTTCAAGAAAAAACAAAAAAACTTGCTGATATTAATAACCTCATTGAAAACATGAAGCAATGCAAAAAAATAGAAGAAGATAATATCGAGCAAAAAATTCAAGAAATTACATTTGATATTCATGAAGAACATACCCGTCTTTACACAGCGGTTAAAAATCTAAATTTTGGCTTCATTATAATTGATAAAGAAAAAAATATTATTATAACCAATAACGCAGCTGATGATCTTTTTTCAATACCGCCTGTGAGAACAAACATAAATTTTCAGAACTTGCAAATACATACCCGGGATAATGTCGATTTAATAAAAAACACTGACTCTACGATTAAAAATGGTAACCAATCATTCCTTGAAAATATTCATATTAATAATAAATATGTAAATATTTTTATTTCCCCTATCATTACGTTATCAGGAACTACTGGCGCTGTTATTTTAACTGAAGATAGAACTGAAAAACAAATCACGCAAAAATCAAAAGAAGATTTTTATACTATCGCCTCTCATGAACTACGCACGCCCTTAACTGCAATTAGGGATTATATCGCTATAATCAAACAACTATACCTTGAAGATATTAAAAATGAAGAATTAAAAAATTTAATAAATGACATTGATACTTTAAGTGCTAGATTAATAAATATCGTCAATGACTTCCTCGATACTCCAAAACTGGAACAAGGAAAAATAAATATTAAAAAAGAACCTTGTGATTTAATCGAAATTATTAAAGCTTGTATAAATGAAACAAGTTCTATCGCGACACCAAAAAATTTATCTATCAAATTAAATGACCCCTTAAAATCCATGATCGTGCTCGGAGATAAAGAAAAAATCAGACAAATTCTCATAAACCTTATTAGCAATGGAATAAAATACACAGAACAAGGTGGAATAACTATAAATGTCGAAAAAACGCTTGGATCACGATACAAGATATCAATTCAAGACACTGGCAAAGGTATACCAAAAGAAAATATTAAATTTCTCTTTAATAAATTTCAGCGTACTGACCCAACCAGACACATGACAAGCACTGGACTGGGACTATATATTTCGAGATTGTTAGTTGAAAAAATGAACGGAACAATCACCTTAGAAAATTCCGAAGAAGGAAAAGGATCAACCTTTTCATTCACTCTGCCGATATATGAACAAATGAACAAATAATATTATGAGCACTATTTTACTTATATACCCCTATGGACATTGTCCATATAGTAAAAAACACACTATTACAAAGCCACACAGGTATACAACAATCGAAATAGTTAATCTCACTTGACAACCTTAAACCACTCTCCTACACTTAAATATATATCTATACTCCATGAAAAATAAAACTACCATATCCAAACGCAATACGCGACACACAAAAAATAAAACAAAATCTGGAAGAAAAAAAAACTACACGCCTAAAGGAGAGCTAAGCGCCGGTACGGCGTATATGATTCTAGCAATATTAATTATCGTTGCCGGAGGATCATTAATGACAGGCAGTATCATACCCAACCCAAACAAATCACCAAATACTGGACAACCTGTTATAACCATCCCCGCCCAGACCAAACCGGCAAAAAATAATTTACAACTATTTACATTCCCGGGAGCAACTTACACCCCAACACCCTCAGCTACGCCGACTCCCCCGCCAACACCCAAGCCAACAGATACAGGAGGCGGTGGCGGCACTACCTGTTTTCCTAAAGGAACAAAAATACTTCTGGTAAATGGAGAACAAAAAAATATCGAAGAGATAAAAATCGGCGATAAAGTGATGGGATATAACGGAACCAAACAAATACCCCAAACCGTAATTCAACTAGAAGCACCTATTAGAGATCATCTCTACAAATTGACATTTTCTGACGGATCAATACTTAAGCTAACCAACGAACATCCTCTCTTTACTTCAGATGGATGGAAATCAATTGCACCTGAAAAAACAGCCGCGGAAAATCCCAGGCTTTTAGTTGGTGTACTTGCAGTCGGTGACTACGTTTTAGATAGCAAAAACAACTTTATCAAAATAATTTCTATGGAGTATATTCCGGGCATCGTACAAACCTACAATCTAAAAAGGGTAACTGGCTTCAATAATTTTTATGCCAATAACAAACTCGCCCATAACAAAGATGGCGGCGGACCTCCGCCCGCCGCGAGATAAATATGAAAAGTAAGACAAGTGGAAATCCAAACACAAAATCAAAATCACAAGGAATTGGTGTTCTATACACAATCATAATCTTATTTCTTACACTCGCCGCAGCGACCTGGCTTTCCGGAGGATTAATACCGGTAGACCCAAACGGCCCGGAAGGTCCTCCCACTCTTCCTCCCTATTTTGGTATAGATGGCGATCAGGATGAACAGAGAATTATTTATCCGCCCGGAGCATTAACCCCTGATCCCAAAGGAAATCTGCAGCTGAAAACATTCAAAGTTAACGTTTGCGGACAAAAATCGGCAATAGATATCTTGATCGATACTTCAGGCTCTATGACTGATGAAAATAAAATAGGTAAAATAAAGGATTCGCTAAAAATTTTTACCAAGAACTTTTCCAACACAACTGCCGTAGCGATACAAACCTTTAGTGACCAAGAAAGAGATAAAGTACCATGGGATCTTTACAAAAATAACAAACAGGAAGTACAGACAACAATCAATAATTTGCCTGCCCAGGGCCACACGGTAATGCGGAACGGATTTAAGTTGGCAAAAGATAAATTGAATGAAGCCATAAGTCAAAATAAATTCCCCGGATATAATTACACCCTGCTGCTAATTTCAGATGGCGTTCCGGAAATACCCCCGCCAAGCGGCGCGTCTCCTTACGACCCTGCAAGATGCAATGAGCCAAACTACGACCCTGCTCCGGCAGGTGATAATAGAAATTGCTATGCGAGGGTTTGCGACCCGATCACAGCCCCTGCCTTAAGATGTTTTGTTAAAGACCAGGATCCGCGTATTCCAACAAGCCTTCCTCAAGAAATTAAAAACATGGGAGTCTCAATATACGCTATCGGCCTATACGCAGACAGCAGCAGCGACAACAAATTACGCGATTGGCTCGAACCGCTCCTAAAAGAAGTGGTGTCTCAACCTGTTTCTACTTATTACTACGCCTATGACAGTAAAACCAGTACGGAAAAACTGAAAACTATCTTCGAAAACATTGTTACCAAAATATGCGAAGATGAAATCAAATAAAAAACGATATAAATTTACGGTACGGGGAACTTCGCGCAAAGAATCTTTATTTCCTTCGCGATTTCCAAAAGCGTTTTATTATTCTCAATTTGCTCTCTATATTCTTTCATAAGCACAATCCGTTTTTCTTTATCATCTTTCGGCACCATGCATCCTTCCACCTCCGAAACGGCATCATTTATCCATTTTGCAATTCTTTTCATATCAGCTTCTTTCATCCCCCGGGTTGTAATTGCAGGCGTACCAAGCCGTATACCCGACGCGTATAAAGGAGGCATCGTATCATATGGCACGCCATTATAATTAAGAACAATACCGGCTTTTTCAAGCGCTATCGCCGCCACTCGCCCGTTAACTTTTTTACTGCGTAGATCTATAAGAATAAGATGATTCTCTGATCCCCCGCTTACCAAATCAAAATCATATCTCATCAATTCCTTAGCAAGCGCTTTACTATTTTCAACAACTTGCTTACCATATTTTTTAAACACTGCCGTAGATGCTTCCCTTAACGCAACTGCAATTGCTGCTGTTTGATTATCATGCGGCCCTCCTTGAAGCCCTGGAATGATCGCGCTATCAATCTTCTTAGGAAGACTACTATTTTTCGCTATTCCTTTTTCGGTGACCATAATAATTGCGCCTCTTGGCCCGCGAAGTGTCTTATGCGTAGTAGTGGTTATAATATGAACATACGGCACAGGACTTGGATGCGC
>JAHIGH010000091.1 GCA_018900295.1 Patescibacteria group bacterium
TTATTTTTGCTTTATCTTTCTTTTGTTTTTTAGCAAGCAATGTTATTTCCCGGGCTTGTTCTTTTTGTAAGTAAACTTGAGTTCGTATCATATGTTTAATGTATAACATACATTACGTTATTTTGTCAATCTGCGAAGCGATGGCGGAGAGCATGGGACGATATTGGAACTTATTATATCCACCATGCTCTTTAATTTCCATAATTATACTACATATAATAACTTCCTCTTGACAAGAAACATAGAGCAGCATATAATATAACTAAATTGTTATGTATTAGGGGATAAGAATTATGGATATAAAAATATTTAGCTCATCTAGCGGTACTTTTTACGTAAAGGAACAAATGGCAGAGATACCAGCAAAAGCTATAAAAAAAATTACGGGAAAACTGGAATTACTAGAAAAACATGGAATGAATTTTGTTACACATGCAGGGATTATGAAAAAATTGCATGGATATGATATCTATGAAATTGTTATCGATTTTAATAGGATTTTTTATAGAATATTTTGTGTAATCAGAAATTCAACGTGTTGGCTATTGCATATGATTTTTAAAAAAAGCAATAAAACTCCATTACATGAAATTAAGGTAGCTTTACAAAGATCAAGAGAACTCGATTTGCAATTAGCATTTGCAAAAAACTAAGGAGGTTTTGTTTATGAATTTAAATGAACTAAAAAAAGAATTATCCAAAAATCAAAAAGTGAAAGAAGAATTTGAAACATATGATTTAACATACGAAATAAGTCAAATGATTATTGAAGCACGCATTATAAAAGGGATTACTCAAAAGAATCTTGCGGAAATGATACATACAAAACAATCTGGTATTGCTAGAGCGGAAAGGGGTATCTCTTTACCCAGTTTAAGTTTTTTGAATAAAATTGCAAAAGCATTAAGTACTCATTTAAATGTAAGGTTTAGCTTTATGGATGATATGAAAATTAAAGTAAATGAAAAATCGCAAAATACTCTCCAATCAGAAAAACGAATAGTTACAAATCAAAATTCCAGTGCACATAATCTTGATTTTGCTTGTAATCCTATTACGTTTAAAGCTGAGCCTAATAGTATTAGTGATACAGGAGGTGTTTATGCTTAAGCATATTTGGTCTGTGCTGTGCAGAAAAAGTATCATTGATAGTGAAACTAATAATATTAGTCTTAATGAAATTATGGAACAAATTGTTCTTGATCTTAAAATTAAAGAGCAAAATCTAAGTTCTATTAATGCAATTAACCTTCCTATTGAATTCGAAGTTGTTAGTATGTTTTTTAAAGAGGTAAAAAAATATACAAAAGCTGAACTTAAAGTAGAATTTATTGATCCTCAGGATAAAATTTTTAATACGATTGTACATACTTTTGAAATGCCTGAAATAATGAGACGAATGAGAACAAGAATTAAAGTTATGGGATTAGTTGTAAATGGATCAGGCGATTATGTTTTTAGAGTAAGCCTAAAAGATGAAGATCATAATAACTACAAGATTGTTGCAGAAGTACCTCTGGAGGTACATATAAATAAAACTATTGATAAACAGTCAAATTAAAATATAGTTTTAATATATTGTTTTCTACTTAGTCCAAACTGGGCTTTATTTTGAGGCTTAGAAGTTGTGAATTTTTTTGTTAATAAAGGGCTTATTTTTATTTGATAAATTCCTTTAATAAAGATGAATATTTTTGTTGAGTATCTTTTTTAATCCAGCTTTCTCTTAATTCCTCGATTTCTCCACCCTTATCAATAATTGAACTACACGGAGAAAAATAAAAATTATCTCGTGAGGCAATAAAAAGATAGCATGGATTCCATGTGGTATGTATCTTGTTTGCAATTTCTAAAATATCTTGCTTATCGAATCGCGATCTATATTTTACTTCTACGAGATAAACGTTTTCTTTGTTTTGCGAAACTAGGGCAAAATCAGGAGCGTGGCGAATATTCTCAAGCACTTTTTGTATATGAACATGATGCTGATATTGAGCTAATATAGGGGTTGTATGCTCGTAGCCTAAAGGAATTATTGTAAATTTCTCCGAGGAACGAAACATTTCCTCAAAAATAACTTCCGTTATTTTTCCTTTGATTAAATTTCTTGAAAAATCTATATTCATAATTTATTAAAAACTAGCCTTGTTATAAAGCCAATTTATGGCATTCGTACCATAGAACCAGTTTCAAATATAATTTTGATTATTATAAATTCTTTTTCCCTGAAAATATATGTTTTTTCATAAATGCTCTACCTGAGCCTGATTTGAGATATTTTTCAAAAGCAAATGCAACATGTTCGTCAACAAAGGCAAAATATGCTATTAATCTTACAGGAAGTCTATTTTTAGTAGCAGGAACATAACCCATTTTATGTCTTTCTACTCGTTCTTTTAAGTTGTCAGAACCACCGACATATGTTTTATTATCACAACACAGTAAAATATAAGCATAATACATACATTTATGTTAGCGGATTTATCTCGCTGAAACCTCGCCGTTAATTACACAAAGCGTTGAATTGCAAAAAGTGCTTAAAGGGAAGCCCGCCTTCGTTAAAACTACGGCGAGGTGAAAGCGGAGGAGGTGGGATTCGAACCCACGGTATCTTGCGACACGGAGGTTTAGTAAACCTCTGCACTCGGCCACTATGCGACTCCTCCAAGAAAAATCAAAATTCAAATATCAAATATCAAAGATTTTTGAAATAGGTACTTGACCGCGAAAGGTAAAAGATTTTTTTATCTTTGATTTATTTGCGAAGTGTAGCGGAACGTAATAAATTTTTTAAGATAGAAATTTAAACGTTCCAGCAGCGTTGAAATTGCTATGCAATTTCTTACGCTGCGGAGGGTACAGGATTCGAACCTGTGGACGGTTATTCGCCGTCACGGCTTAGCAAGCCGCTCCATTACCACTCTGGCAACCCTCCTAGCGGCTTCATTATACAATAAAAAAGTTAATTGGTATAATAAGCGACGCTATGTCGATTTTGGATTTAATTTATCCTAAGAGGTGTGTCGGATGCGGGGCATACGGATCGTATCTTTGCGCGGGATGTTTTTCTTTTATTTCCTTTGCCGACCAAGGGTTTTGTGTTGCGTGTCAAAAAGCGGCGATAGGCGGGTTTACCCATCCTGCATGTAAGACTTCTTTTGAGATTGATGGTGTTTTCGCGAGCGTTGCCTATAAAGGCGTTGTCAAGCGATTGGTTTATCAATTTAAGTATAATCCACATCTTTTAGATGTCAAGCAATTACTGGTAGATTTTTTTTATGAGGGGATTATTCAGAAAGAGCCATTTATTAATTTGCTTACGGGGAGAAGTTTTTTTATGCCGATACCTTTGCATAAAAATCGTATGAAGCAAAGGGGATATAACCAGTCGCAGGTTTTGACAGAGGGGCTGGTTGAGAGATTGCAGAAAGAGTTACCGGTAAATGAAGATAGAAGCGGGGGTAGGATAGTGATCAAGGATTGTCTAGAGCGAATTAAGCAAACTAAGCCTCAATTCGGACTTTCCCAGCAAGCGAGACTCGCGAATATATCCGGTGCTTTTTGTCTTAAATCGAATTCAGTTGATGATTTGAAAAATGCGTCTGTGGTTTTTTTGGTTGATGATATTGTGACAGCGGGCACAACTTTTCGGGAGGCTGCAAAGGTGTTAAAGAAGGCAGGCGCAGGGAAGGTATATGGTTTGGCATTCGCGCATGGGTGATTGGTTTATTTTTCAATCAAGCGTTTGTTTCGGAAAGCATAACCGGATTGTGTTTTTAGATATTGCTCAAAATCCAGGGCTTTCTTTTTTGAAGAAAAGGCTGCATAGAAGACAAGCCGTAGTGGTCTTGAATTTTTTGTTGATGAAACAGTTCCGTTATTGTGATCTTTAATTCTCTCTTTTAAATTATCGGAGAAGCCATGATAGTAGGTGTTATCCTTAAGTTGAAGGATGTAGGCATAATACATAAATTATGTCAGAAACGAAAAAGCCCCTCTTCGTCCCCCTTCGCTAATGCTTCGGCGGGACTTCGATGGGGCACTCTTCGCAATTTATTTTACAACCATTTATTTATAAAGCGTGGCTGTGCCACTTCGTAGGTCAAAATAGTCCCTCTTCGCTAAAGCTACGAAGGGACACCCTTCTTTGCTAAAAAATGAGATTATCTTGTTTTCGGGTGGCCGTGCCACTCCGTAGTTCTTGATTTATATCAAGAACGAAGGGTGGAGATGTCCGGCAGTGAACCGGAGTCCGAGTAAAATCTTCTTACAACTTCTACAAGCGTAGTCAATTTTTGGATTTCGCTTTACTTTTTCCAATTGACAGGAGTAGTAAAGCCAAGGTTAGATAAGTTCGATAAGGAAACAAACCGATTTCCTTACTAATATCCTCAACTGTGTTTGTGCCCATAACTTCCCGTTGAGGAAAGAAGATTATGAACAAGACTAAAGCTTAAGCGTATGCTAAAACTTGTGGTCTAGATCCAAA
>JAHIGH010000092.1 GCA_018900295.1 Patescibacteria group bacterium
AAAAGCACCGGATTGAAAATTTGCCATCAAGGGATTGCCGGAAAAATCATATGGGTTCCAGAAGGCAATTTGACCCTTTTTGAACATCTCAATCGCAAAATGTTTCCATGGATATAATTCTCTGATCACGTCCGTCCCTTGCGATTTGTTGGGCACTCCCCCGGCAGCGAAGCCGTTAAAGCCTCGCGAATTATAAGGATTGGTACCAACAAGTAAATCTCCGGGGAAGGGCATATCGCCTTTGAATACAGGATAAAAGAATATAGCAACAACACAGAAGAAGACTAACGCAATGAGGATTATTTCTTTTTTCATTACGGTTTAATTTTATACAGCGTAAAAAATCGGCCCTCTTCCTCTTTTTCAATCTGGAGTATTTTTTCAGCAGGCCAGGAATCGGGCGCTATACCAACATGCTTGCATGATTCGCATTCTTGGTAGAAAATAAAATAAGTTGGCATTTTTTTGCTTGCCGTAATTATTTCTTCGGGAGGCGTACCGCCAACCGGCCAGAAACCTACGATTTTGATATTGGGATTTTTGTCAAGATATACCTCCAAGGCATAAGGCATAAGACCGAACGTGCCTTGTGTCCCAACGAATATTTTTTTGCTTCTCGCTTCTTCTTGAAGAAATTTCACACTTTCCGGTACTCCTACACCTGAAGGCCAACCTGTAATGAACTGATCCTTGTCTGACTTCGGAACTTGGGCTTCTTTGAAGTCTTTGATGATATAAAAATCCTTTATCAGAAACATAAAAATAAATACAAAAAGAATAAGGATTTTCGCCCCAAAAGGTTTTACTTTTCCGATGAGGAAATACAGGGAATATGCCGCTAAAGGAATAAGCGGGATGGTCATGAACAACATAAAACGAGGATAGAGTAATTTGCCGAAAAGAGCTGTGCTGACTAAAGGAATAATAAACCAGAGCAAAAGGAGAGTTTTTTCCTTCAAATATTTTGAACTTATCATAAAAGAAGCGAGAACAAGAATCAAAAAAGGCGCGGAGGCGTAACCATTTAGCCAATTTAGAAAAGATGCTAAATTATTAAAAAAATAGGTGAAGGGATGCGCCTGCCACTGCGCCGGGGAATAGATAAAGACGTAATTTTTTTGATTTATGATATAGAAGAAGGGCGATAAACGTAAAATAGAATATATAAGATTGGCCATACCGGCCGCGACGAGCGCATATATAACCCAGTGAATAAATTTTTTGTTTCGAAATTTTTCTTTGAAATTGAATAGAAGCAGTGAAAAAGGCAATAAGATAAGGGCGAAATTGGCGCTGGTTTTGGTAAGCATTCCCGCGCCTAAAATCATACCGAGAATGAGCGCAAGATCCAGCCTCATGCGTCTTATCAATAAAATTTCAAAATATAATGACCAAACGATAAATGCCGCAACCAATGAATCATAGAGGGCTATCCGATCATATACCAGGGCAAAAGGGAATAAAACGTAGAGCAAACAAGCCAGAATTGCCGTCTTTTGATTTTTGAATATTTCTTTGGTCAGGAAAAATATGCCGACCAAAGTAAAAAATCCTGAGAGGACTGATACCAGTCTTCCTGCAAGCAGCGGGTCTTGTACAAAACGCAAAAAAATCATAGCAATCCAAACGTACATTGGTTGCTTCCCGTCGGTTAGAGAAATGAACCGCCAAGACGCATCCTGAAGAGCAATTTGTGACCAGCGGATATAAATTGCCTCATCGGTAAAAATAGGTATGCCTAGAATATTGTAGAGGCGGGTAAAAAAGTAAAGAGCGGTAATTAGTACTGCCGCGATGACTACGAAATTTCTTTTGATAAAACCCATACAGGAAGATTATACATAAAGAATAAAACTATAAGCAAATGCGATCAGTTGACTTTTGATGCGTTAAGTGAAATACTTAGCGTTGATATAAAGGTATGAAAAATTCTAAAGGTAGAGCTAAATGGACAAGCGGAAGAAGCACAATAGCACGTGTGACGAATAATACGAAAGTCAACTTAGCAATCAAACAAAAAGCAATAGCTACTTCTTTTCGGAGATTTAATTCATCACGGGGAAAATAAACCGTATCCTCTTCTAAAAAACTTTCTACTGTAAATGTTTACCAATAAATATCGCTATTTTATTTTCCCGGGTTTTATATTATATTGTATCTACCTCAAATGTTAATTAACGACGCCGGAATTTATTATTATCAAAAATCAAAAAAAGGAAACTGGTCAAAATTTCTCCGGCAACCATAGATCGTCTTTTGAGAAAATACAAAAAACGTCCTATTGGAAAAGGCAGATCATATACAAAACAGGGAACTCTTTTAAAAACTCAGATACCGATACGAACATTTGCTGACTGGACTGAAAACAAGGTAGGGTTTTGTGAGATTGATCTTTGTGGTTATGATACACAAGAGCAAGTTGCTATACTTAATGAGTTTTATAGCGTATTACGGCTCTATACCAATTTCTTTTTATCGGTGATGAAATTAAAAGAAAAAATCAGAATTGGCAGTAAAGTTATCAAAAGATATGACAAACCAACAGCGCCATATCAAAGAATTTTACAGGCAAAAGATGTATCAAAAAAATAAAAAATCGTTTGAGAAAACAATATAAAACACTTAATCTTGTATACTTAAAAAGACAGATTGATTCAATTCTCAGACGCTTAAAACCAACGCCGGTTCGGTGACATTTACTCATGAGTAAACGAATCGGGTAAAGGGTGAATTATTAGTGAGGAAATACTGTAGATGGACAGGTTAGAAATTAATACAGGGAGGTTGAGAAGTATTTGAAAGGGGTGTTTTTTGATTTTTGTGCCTAGGCTACTTTTCGTCTTATTATAGGAGCCGCGTGGATGCCCGGCTTGGCACGGAGACGATTCATGCTAATCACACCCAGGCCGTCTTCACGGTCGTAAACAATGCCGGCATATTCGTTCTTCTCTGTCCGGGTTTTGGTTATAATAAAGTTACCCTTGAATATATCCTTACCGCTATGTTTCACGTAGTATAATATTATTTGAGCATAATCGCTAGCTTCACCTATGGCGGCTTCAACTTCAGGAATTTGCTTACTAATTTTGCTTGAAAATTCTTTTACTTGTCTCTCTTGCCGGAAGAAATTTTTGTTACTGCTATTTAGGAGCAATGGACTGCGCGGTTTTATAGCAACTTCAAAAGGGCGTGAAGTTTGTTTTTCAAATTCCCAATCTTTGTGCCAATTCGAATAAAAATTTGCGCCTTTTTCTCGTAGCGAGTCCAGCGATTCCTCTTTAAGAATAATGATTTCATAACCGAGGCTTTTTAAAGCTTCCTTTGTTTCTTGAGAAAATTCAGCAGGAGTTTTTTTCATACCAGGTTCTTTTTCCATAGTTGCTTTATTTTATCATAACTATAGGCTATAATCAATCTTATGTACTTTGAGCGTGATGATGAAGAGGTTATTATTCGGAAAATTCTTTTTTGTAAAAATTTACCGTATTTAAAACCGCATCCGGCCAACTATTTGGAAGCATATTGTGGTCTGCATTGGGATAAGTGAAATAATCTACTGAAACATTGTGTTTTTTAAGTGTTGATACCAGATCATCCGACCGCCAGTAAGGAACCTCCTGATCTTCCAGTCCCTGATTTATTTCTATAGGAGCCTTGATCCATTTATAATAATTTACCGGAGAAAATAATTCCGTATCATAAATATCCTCGAAGTCCGAGAGCGTTTTCCGCATCGCTTTTCCCTGGTCATCGGATTCATCACTATAATAGATAATAGAATAAGGAAATGAAGTAGAAACAGGCGCCCACAGAACTGTTGGATATGTAGCCGCGCTTATCGCGAGCGTTGACAAGGCGATATGTCCTCCGTTGCTGTGTCCCCAAATTCCTATTTTACTCATATCCCCGGTAATGCTGCCCGAATAGCTTGCTTCCAAACCGCTATTTAAAGAAGGCAGGGACGATAATAATGTCAGGGCTGTGATATAGGTTTGGAACCTGTTCTCAAACGAGTCAGCAGATGGGCTGGCTGATGATCCGAAACCTAAAAAGTCCGGCGCTAAAGTAATAAAGCCGTCTTTTGCCAAAACTTGAGCAACGTGCTCTGTCCCAATCCCGGGTTTGTAGATATTGTCGGGAACAAATCCCCTGAACATTATAATCACAGGGTATTTTCCGCTTTTTTTGGGTATATTCATGAGCCCGCTCACTCTTTTCAATGTTTTGTTTTCCGGAGTTTGCGGGACCGAATAATAAAAAATTTGGGAGATCGAATCTTCATTCTCATCGGTAATATCAGCTAAAGTTATTTGGGTTTTGGGGAAGGTTGTTTTTTTCAGATTTTCAAAAGTATACGCAAGAAGAGGCTTGGGCGCGGGTTTTTCCGTAATGATTTTCTTCGTAAACCAGTTGTTTTGCGTAATATACAGAAATTCAATTGTGACAACTGCAAATAGAATTAGCGACAAAAACCCCAGGAATTTTTTCATAGACCTTTTCTATTTTACTACATTACGGTCACATATTTTTAAATTGAGAAATTAGTTTGATAACTCGAATGCGGGAGTGAAGGAGGGGTGTGAACACAAATCGCATGGAATTTGGATTTTCATATATTTATTTACTTGCATTCTCGTTCGCTACATACATGAAGAATAATAAAAATATTAACGGAAAAATTGCCGCTCCTGCTGCTCCTCCTCCTGGTCCCAATTCTGCCGCCATAATTTTTACCTTCTTGGATAATTGTATCATAAATAGAATATCGTTTTTCGCGATATATTTTAATCGCTTATTAATTTTTCAAGCATGGTTGTAAATATCTTATTTATACTTTCTCCCGGGAAACTTTTACCATCAACTATTTCATAACCCATAGCGTTGAGTTGGGATACGACTTCGGCTAAATCTGAATCCTTTGAGATTTTTTTGTTATAGGCAGTAAACCCTAAATCTATAACAGATTGCAACGTCGTATTCCCTTCAAAATACTGAAGAATCGCTTCAATAAGCTGCCTTCTGAGTTGTTCTTCGTAGAAATTATACTTATTCATGTTAATTTTCTAATATTAATATATTGACGGATATAAATCAAGTATATTTATGAGGCTACATGCTAAGTGTCACTAAGTGGATATAATATTGTCTAACTGGGATAATTAAATTTAATGAGAAGTAAGACAAAAATACCAAAAGCACTTGGCAGGAAAATACAAATACAAAGGAAAAAGCTCAAAATTACCCAGGAAAAGCTTGCTGAAAAGGTCGGAATAAGCAGGGCATATATGGGATATATTGAGCAAGGAAGATATATTCCGTCATTTAAAGTTGCCGATAAGATCGCAAAGGCATTTAAAGTGAAGGTAAAAGATCTGATTTCATTCTAATTTTTTTGTTATACTGGAATATACCGCTTTCCTTTGATTTTGTGACTTATTATATGCAAAATCAAAGCCGGGTATTATACGCTATTTATACAAATTGAATTAAGAGGAGTATATATGAAATCATTTACTGTCAAAGATCTGCCCCGTGATGAAAGACCCCGCGAGCGTCTCGCAAAATTAGGAGCAGAAGTATTATCTATTCAGGAATTATTGGTAATTGTCTTAGGCCGCGGAGTTAAAGGCGAATCGGTGATGAATACTGCTCAAAAAATAGTTTCAAAATTCGGGACATTGGAGGCATTACAGGAAGCATCGCTTGAGGATATTCAGGAAATCAAAGGCATTGGGCCCGCAAAGGCATGCCAATTAAAAGCATGTTTGGAACTATCAAAAAGACTTGATAAACCTATTCAAATAGACAAAAATAAAAAGAAAAATCAAAAGCTTACGTGCGCAAAAGAGGTTTATGAGGCTTTGAGAAAGAAAATAGGAGGACTTAAAAAAGAAAATTTTGTTGTAGTTTCCATAGACACGAGAAATAAAATAATCGCGGTTGATACTGTCTTCGTCGGAACTCTCAATTCATCTCTCGTCCATCCGAGGGAAATTTTCGAAGCGGCGATCCGAAGGCACGCGGCAATAATTGTGGCAGCACATAATCATCCGTCCGGAGACCCGGAGCCATCTGACGAGGATATAAAAGTAACAAAACTTTTAATTGAAGCCGGAAAGATGATGGGAATTGAAATGCTGGATCATTTGATCATAGGAAAAGGGAAATATTTTTCTTTCCGCGACAATTTCATCCACAACTCCTGAATACGTGCTTTATTCACTTTATAAACTTTCCTCGTAAAATTGGTTGGGTTGGGGTATAATTGTTGTATAATATGCCTCAGAATAAATACAGTGCTGTTTGGGTTTCTAATTCATCTATCAATGACTTTGTTACTTGTCCACGATTATATTTCCTTCGAAACGTATACAAAGATCCTGATACAAAGCATAAGATAAATATCATCAATCCGTCTCTCGCGCTAGGGCAAACCGTACATGAAGTGTTGGAAGGATTGTCCGTTCTGCCTGCCGAAATGCGGTTGAAAGATTCGCTTCTGGATAAATATAACACCGCGTGGGAAAAAGTGACAGGCAAACTCGGCGGTTTTCGCGACGCACACGAGGAGCAAACGGTAAAAGAACGAGGAGAAAAAATGTTGAGGCGAGTCATAGATAACCCCGCTCCCCTGCTTAATAAGGCTATAAAAATAAAACAGGAATTGCCCAATTATTATTTATCAACTGATGAAAATATCATACTTTGCGGCAGGATTGATTGGCT
>JAHIGH010000093.1 GCA_018900295.1 Patescibacteria group bacterium
TCATTATTTTTTACTCTTTGCCTGATATTGGTTGAAGATATATTTGTAAGGATCAACCCGTCAGATTTTAGCACAATAATACTCTTGGGGATACTCTGTAAATTAAAATCCTGCTTCACTTCTTCCTCTATTTTGGGCGATACAGGCTCCCTTGGAAATATAACTAAATTGTATTTACGGATAATCTCTTGCCAGCCTTTGTATTTCCTGAAACTCTCAACCTGATCGCTTCCGATGATCCAATAAAAAATATGCTCTGGAAATTTGTTCGTTAATCCGGCAAGAGTATCAACCGTAAAACTTTGTTTGTTTTGCGTGATCTCATACTCACTGACTTTTATACTGTCATTTGCTAAAAATTTAGTCATCGCCAGTCTATGCTCAACTGACGCCAGCGTTTTATGAAACGGATGTTGGTTGCATGGCATCAACCAGATTTCATCAAGCCTCAGGATATTCTTAACCTGCGAACTGATCAAAAGATGTCCGAGATGCGGCGGATCAAAACTCCCGCCCAGTATTCCGATCTTCATTTTACATATCCCGTTTTCCTCTAAAAGTAAAAATTACAGAAATTGAACGCTTTTTATTATATCAATAAAAATATTCTCATATCCGGGTTCCGGTTTTAAATCATACTTGGTAAAAAACATTTCAAAAATTAGAAGCTTGTCTCCTTTAGTTGCATAGACAAAATTATCTGCTCTTTGCCACCTTACTGAGCCGGCATTCAAAACTTCAGCTTGTCCCTGACTCAACGAATTTTGACCTACAAATTGATCAAAAGAGTATTTTTTAGCATCATAACAAATAAAGGACAAAATCGAGTTTTTTGGCGGCAGGCTTCCTTTGGCCGGCTCATTAAAAGTAGCTTCAGACAAAGGTTTTTGAGGGAGAGGAAGGATCAGATTAGATTTTGTCCAATCTTTTGGGTATTTGAAACTTATTTTACAGATCTCGTCAGAATATTTTCCGGCAGTCTCTGATATGGTTTCTTGATACAACGAGAGATTGTTACTTGGAGCCTTTTCCTTTCTTCCTTGTTTTGCTAATAAAATTATACCGACTATCAAAACAGTTATAATAACGCTTCCAATGATAAATGCGTTTCCACTGAATTTTTGTTTCATTGCTGGTTTTTATTCTAACACAGCCTAACTTTTTTTGTTATACTAAAACTACGTTTCGAGCTAACGCCTTTCTACGGGGTGCGAACTAGAACAACAGTTCCAACGCCGGAGTGTTCACACTCAATCTGAACAATACTCCGTCTAACTCGGGGAACAACAACATTGGGTTTCGTTGCGCGGTTGCCCCGTGAGTAATCAACTTTGGCGCGATCCTTAGTGAAATAAGTCTGTGCATTTCATAAGGCAGGGCCGCAATTAATTACAAGCTTGAAACGCTAATCCTGTTTTAGTAGCTTACTCTACTTTTCAGGATAAAAGAAAGCGAAGGGGCAGTTCAGAACCGGATGAATAACAAAAGAACTGCCCCATTGCGTTTATACTTAAAAATGTGTTTGAGGAAATTATTTCATTTAAAAATCTTCTGAAAGCGTATTACCGCACAAGAAGCAACAAAAGGTTCAGAAAAAAACTCCAAAAAATTGAATTGGATTTCGAAGATCGGCTTATCAATATTGGAAAACAGCTAAAAAATGGCTCATATAAGCCAAAACAATATCATCAATTTTTGGTTTATGAACCCAAACTAAGACGTATTTCCGCTCCTGCCGTGATTGACCGCGTTGTTCACCACGCGATTATTAACATCATTGAACCAATTTTTGACCGCCAATTTACTCCAAACACTTTTGCCTGTAGAAAAGGGAAGGGCACGCACTTTGGTATGCTGCAGGTAGCCGCTTGCTATAAAAAAATTGCTCAAAAACAGTCTGTTTTTTACGCCCTAAAGTGTGATATCAAAAGTTATTTTGCCAGTATCGACCATAAAATACTAATAAAGTTTTTAGCTCAGTCAATCTTGTGCCAAAGAACATTTAAATTGCTGAAAATAATTATTAATTCATACCACGATTCACCGGGGAAAGGCATCCCTATCGGTAATTTAACCTCTCAGCTTTTTGCCAATATTTACCTTCACCGATTAGATGTTTTTGTAACCAAAGAGCTTAAGGAAGAACATTATTTTCGCTACATGGACGACTTTGTAATTTTATCGCCGGACAAAACCTATCTCATCCAATTGCGGGAAAAAATCAGAACCTTTTTGCAAAGTAACTTAGAATTAACGCTTCATCCTCGCAAAGCTAATATTTTTATGGCCGGCAGGGGGTTGGATTTTATCGGCTATATGATAAAGCCAACCGGTATTACTATCCGCAAAAAAACCTTGAGACGCTATAAAAAAAGACACAAGAAAAGATTGAAACAACTCCGGGAATACAAACGCCTTAAAAAAATCCAAGGGCTTGCTCAACCCTCACTGTTTGAAGACCGTCAGGAAAATAATCCTAAGGCGGAACAATCCGCGGAAAAGATTAAAGCCCTAAAAACAAAAATAAGAGCTTCAAGAAATTCCCTTAAAGGATTTTTGCGATATTCAAAATACGAAAGACTGAAAACCGGAGGAGTAGAGGTGAACGGAATCGTTATTCCCAGGATTTTTCCTAAAAAGAAATATACCCCTCTGCTTTCAAATTGCAAAAAAGTATAATACCTAACGAAGCAATCATTACATTACGTTTATATTTCTATATCAGCCCAATTCCCATTTGAAAGCTACGGTGGGTATATACCAAATTTTTGCAAAATGATTGCGGAGTGGTATAGCATTACTTCCCGGTTGATTTCTGCCAGGCGGTTAATAATCTGCCAATCTCATTAATATTCTCCATTATATATTGATATTTTTTAATCGGAAGAAAATTTACATCTTTGGCTATACGAACATAAATTCGAAATAAATCCAAATTAACCGAGATTTGATTCTGTTCTTTAAGGCGATCGGGTTTACTATTAGCAATAATCGTCAGTTTTATCATTTCCATATTGGTTTGCAGAAGGTAATTAGAAAGCAAAAAACGCTGGTTTTTGGGAAATTTAGCAACCGTTTTATGGGTATATAAATACAGATCATAAAGTTTTTGAAAAATAATCAGTTGGTCAATCATAATCCCTGCAAATTATAAAACTCCCACGACCTTATGGTCGGGGTTTCATTCCAATACTTCGTTGGGAGTGAAATCCCTCCGAAGCAGAAAATCTTCGCATTCATTCCCGATCTTACGATCGGGGTTTTCTGCGAAGGGGGATAAAAAAAATTTCCGCTTCGCGGAAAGATAATTAGATAAAAAAGATAGCTACGTAATTACTCACGGGGCAACCGCGCAACGAAACCCAATGCCGCTGTTCCCCGAGTTAGACGGAGTACCGTTCAGATAGAGCGTGAACACTCCGGCGCTGGAACCGTAGCTCCAGACCGCACCCCGTAGAAAGGCGTAAACTGTTGTATTCGTATCAGAAGGATCACTATAATGATAAATCCTGCCAACACGCTGATTTGCATTCCAGGCAGAATTAGAAGGACGTATTACATCATAACCCATAGAAGATCCCTGCCCATTATTGAGAAGATACGATGTTAAACTACCACTGGCAAAATCACTCCACTGCCAATTAACAACACAACCTGCTCCCTGACATTCAGGCTCATCCTTTCTCAAAACCGTATTATCCGTCCATTCCCACAAATTGCCGGCCAAATCCCAAATTACTTCACCATTGGCAAGGAAATGAGTCCGTCTTTGCGTCGCCCCGGAGCCGCAAGCGGTATTAGTATCTTTGGTTACCGTACCATAACAAACTTGTGAGTCATCAGTTGAGGCCTGGAGGCCGAAAGCCGGGCCATTATCATTATGGCCGGCTGCTAAATATTGACTACCCGGGCTATTGCCACAGCCGGTGCCGTTTAAGGCGCACCAATTGCTTCCCAATCTTTCCGTATTTCTGGCAATAGTCATCCATTCATTGTTGGTAATTAAATGCCAGCCGCGTGAATCACAATAACTCTTTGAGTCATTGGCTGTTCCGTCGTCTTGGGCTATGCGGGCAAGCGGCCACCCCGCTGCCGAAGAAACAATCTGACGGGATCCGCCGCTGCAAGGATCTGCCGCATTATTCCAGGTATTATAACCTGTATCTGTTCCTGTAGTATCACCAACACCATTCCCGTCCGCGTCACATTTTGCCTCATATTTCATCACACAAAAATCAGAAGTACCATATAAAGGATCGCCCGGAACATGAATAAAACCGGAAGGACAGGCCACTTGGGCATTAGCCGGCTCTAAAGATTGTATTTTGCCGAACTTCACCGCTCCGCCTAAAAGATCAACATAAACTTCAAATAAAGTTCGGTCGTAAGGATAAATCAGAAGATCATCCATTTTGCCGGCAAAATAGTTTGGGGTTGAGCCGGCTTTACCGACAAAGACAGCGCCGTCGGAAACAGTCCAAAGAGATAGAGCGGGAGAAGAAACAAGCCGGCCGTTGACATAAAAAGAGGCGTTACTGCCATTATAAGAAACAGCTGTATTGGTCCATTGAGAAACAGAAATGCCCGCGCCGGACGAAGTGACTGTTGTCCCGCCTAAAGCACCAAAGGTTAGCTCGCCGCCGCTGGTAAGCTGGAAAGTATAACCATTGGTATGTGGTTGAGAAACAAGAGTATAATTACCCAAAGAGGAGACATAAATCCAGGTAGAAATAGTGATCGCCCCGCCTAATTGAAACTTTTCATGATTGCCCAAATCAACATAATCATCGGAGCCGTCGAACTGGAGAGCATAGTTATTATTTCCTTGCACCCATTGGCTATTATTGGTAGGAAAATTGACCAAGGCCGCCCGGCTAAAATTTTGTAATCTATTCATTGCTTGTACCCCCGATCCGTCATCAAAGCCGATTTTAACCACCGGCTTACCTCGCTCCATTGAATACGCCAACGAGCCTTCATCACGAGCGCCGGACAGCAAGCGAACTTCATCAAGTGAGCCGTCTAAAAAGCTGGCATAAGTAGAAGCGCCGATTTTGGTAGCGCCTGAATAAAAGCTTGAGGAAGTATCGGAAATTGAAGTACCAACCGAACTGGTTGAGCCGTCGCGGACACCGTTGACATAAATATAAACAGCCCCCGGACTGGTGGCATTATAATAACCTTGTAGCAAATACCATTGACCGGCAATAATCTGCGTTTTGCCGGTGGCGGTTTTGATATTGGCGGCGGTGCCATCGGTTGAGATTTGGAACTTGGGATAGGCTCTGCCGGTTGAGTTGGTTTGGATCATAACGCGATAACTTCTGATATCGGTGGTTTCATCCCATTTGGCCAAAACTGTTTGAATGGTGGTATCCGTTGAGGAAATTGTGTCAAACTTTACCCAGGCTTCAACCGAGAAACTGCCGGTTTGGGAAAAAGTTGAAGAATCATCAGCTTTGCCGTAATCGGTACTGCCGTTAAATCCTGCCCTTTTCCCGTATTTCCCTATCAATTCAAGTCCGGTAGGAGAACCGGAAGTAGCGGTAAGAGTTAGATTATTATTTCCCGCCCTGTCTTTAATGTTGGCGTCTCCTGTTCCTCCTTCAAAATCATAATAAACAACCGGCGTTTCCCAAACACTCCAGTCGGCTAGTGCATTCTTAGAAAAATGGCTCGCTAAAAATGAAAATGCCGCCAGGATGATAACTAAATCAAGAAGCAAATTTCTCATAATCTTCATAATATAATTATGCAGAATTTTTTGATTTTTTGCAATTACTATCATTGTAACCGTTCAGTTCAGTATTTGTCAAAACTTAAGTGCCCTTGGAGGGAATCGAACCCGCATCACCGGTTTCGAAGACCGGTACTCTATCCATTGAGCTACAAGGGCGAAAATATTTACAATCTATGCCCATTCTAACAAACAACCATTACCTGAGCAAGTTTTTCAATTACGTGTTGACCGTACCTATTTAATTGGATATAATTGGATATAGTTAAAATATCCAATTAGTTTATGACTAAAAACAACGGGAAAATCACAAAGATGTACCCATTTAAAGATAGATTTGCAAAAAGGATAGAAAATATCCCTTCTGTTATTGTTTCTAAAATTGCCAAAATTGACGAGCTGAAGGGGCAATGGATTACTGGTGCGCGACTGAGTCCGCAGGTTTTGGGAAGATTAAAACGATCTGTCTTGATTACCTCAACCGGCGCTTCTACTCGTATTGAAGGCTCTCGGCTTAGCGATGAAGATATTGAGAAACTGATGAAGGGAATTAATATCCGGAAATTTACCAATCGCGATGAAGCTCCCACGACCTTACGGTCGGGGTTTCATTCCAATACTTCGTTGGGAGTGAAATCCCTCCGAAGCAGAAAATCTTCGCATTCATTCCCGATCTTACGATCGGGGTTTTCTACGAAGGGGGATAAACAAGAAGCGCAAGGATATTATGAACTGTTGGAAAATGTTTTTAACTCTTGTGAAAGCTTAAAATTCAATGAAAGCGCAGTAAAACATTTTCATAAAGAACTTTTGAAATATGTGGAAAAAGACAAGGAACATAGGGGTGAATACAAGAAAAGTGAAAATAAAGTACACATGATAGACGAAGCGGGAAATTCGGTCGGTATTTTGTTTGATACCACGCTTGCCTATCTCGCTCCTATCCAAATGCAAGAATTGGTTGAATGGACCATGAAAGCATTGAGTGAAAATAAATGCCATCCTTTGCTAGTCATTGGAAACTTTTTAGTTGAATTTTTGAAAATTCATCCTTTTTCTGATGGAAACGGTAGATTATCTCGCGTGCTTACGAATATGCTTTTACTGCAAAATGGGTATCTGTATATGCCTTATATTTCTCATGAAAAATTAGTTGAAGATAACAAACCTGATTACTATATTGCCTTACGCAGAAGTCAGAAAACCATGGGAACAAATAAAGAAAGTATTGTTCCTTGGCTTGATTTTTTCTTTGATA
Source organism: Patescibacteria group bacterium (assembly GCA_018900295.1). GTDB lineage: Bacteria > Patescibacteriota > Microgenomatia > Levybacterales > UBA12049 > JAHIGH01. Next base: position 6,996 of record JAHIGH010000093.1, read on the forward strand.
TCACCTTAAAGCAATCACAAATGGCAATTGAGCTTTTATCCAAAGAAAATATTGAGAAAATTTTATCAGAAAAACAGCTTCTTGTTTGGCAATATATTAAAAAAGTAAAAGAAACGAGCATAAGAGACATTGCGGAAAATATTGAAGTAGCCAGGCCAACAGTCAAACAAGCTACGAACGTATTGCTCAAGCTCAAAAAGATTGAAAGAATCGGACTTGGCAGAAGCGCAAGATATAAAAAGACCTAAAATATATAAATACAAAAAATTATCCACTGACAACTCCTGAACAATTTCAAATCACACCCTACCCAAACACTCCGGCTTGATGTAAAATATACCCGTGCCAAACGAAAAACACGGTAAATTTAATATATTTAAAAAGCATAAAAAAATTTATTTTACTATTTTTGTACTTCTTATTATCTTAGTAATTATTTTCAGACCAACCCAGTCAAAGCAAATCGAGGTACAAAAAGTGAAAAAAGGCGAGATAACAGAAAGCATATCGGCCTCCGGCACAATTACCTCCCAAACATCGGTAGATCTCAATTTTTTAACTTCCGGTAAATTAGTCTATTTAGGAGCAAAGAAGGGAGATTATGTTAAAGAATATCAAACAATCGCTGTACTCGACCAGCGAACCCTACAAAAAAATCTGGAAACCGCCTTAAGAGATTATTCTTTGCAGAGAAATACATTTGATAATACTCAAAACGACAATGCCAACCGGACTCCAAATCAAGCACTGAATGATGCTATGAAACGAATTCTGCAGGACAATCAATACGATTTGGAAAAAACCATATTATCCGTAGAGCTACAGCAACTGACAAAAGAAAATTCTATTCTAACCTCGCCGATCGCGGGTATCGTAACCAAAGCCGATATCTCAACAACAGGAATGAATATTTCTGCACTAACAACCTTTACGATAGCAGATCCCAATAATTTAATCTTCAAAATTGATGTAGATGAAGCGGATATCAGAAAAATTCATATAGGAAAGAAGATCGCTCTTATTCTGGACTCGTACCCTGATGAAACAGTTTCACTCCAAATTACAACCATAGACTTTTCCAGCCACACATCTTCCAGTGGGGGTAATGTTTATACGGTTGAAGCCATGATGCCTGAAAATATTGATACTAAATATAGGATTGGCATGACAGGCGACGCGGATATCATCGTTGATCAAAAAAAAGATGCTCTTATTATTTCCATTGCTAGCGTTGATGACAGTGACAATATATATGTCAAAAAAGCAGATACGTATATCCGAACAAAAATTAAAACAGGTATCAAAAGCGATACTGAAATTGAAGTAACAAGCGGCCTGAAAGAAGGGAACGAAGTCGCCCTCCAACCGGACGAGGTAATCACACTCCTTAAAAATAATAAAAAAAACTTTTTCTTTTTCTAAAATTCTATGAAAATAGACCCCGTCATACAATTAACCGGAGTTATCAAAGACTACGGCAGCGAAGAGTTCGCAACGACTGCTCTTCACGGAATCAATCTTACTGTCTACAAAGGAGATTTTATCGCGATTACAGGTCCATCAGGATCAGGCAAATCAACACTTTTAAATATAATCGGACTACTTGATACGGCTACATCAGGAACATATCTTTTAAACGAAAAAGACGTAACTAAAATAAATGAAGATCAACAAGCATATATAAGAAATCGGGAAATAGGTTTTGTATTCCAATCTTTTAATTTATTAAAACGGGTCAATGTTCTTGAAAATGTTATCCTTCCCTCGATCTACACCGGAACCAATAAAACCGAAAGAGAAAAAAGAGCAAAAGAGCTGCTCATAAAAGTCGGTCTGGAAGATCATATATATAAAAAACCCAACCAATTATCAGGCGGCCAGCAGCAGCGCGTGGCGATCGCCCGGGCATTGATGAATGAACCATCTCTGATTCTTGCAGACGAGCCTACCGGAAATCTGGATACCGCATCCGGTAACGAAATTATGACAATTGTAAAAGACCTCAACCGGCAGGGAAAAACGATTATTATGATCACTCACGAAAATGATATTGCAAAACAGGCCAAAAAATTAGTGCAAATAAAAGACGGCAAAGTTTTATAAAAAAATGAATATCGCAGAATATTTCAGATTATCAATCAACGCTCTTATGGCAAATAAGATGAGGAGCATACTGACAACCCTTGGGGTGATAATCGGTGTTTTTTCAGTAATTTTGCTCGTATCTCTTGGAAGCGGACTGCAATCATATATAACCAATCAGATTTCTGAATTAGGATCCAATATTCTTTTTGTTATACCCGGAAAAATTGGGGGGACATCCGGGCCGGGTGAAACAGTCAACAGGTTAACTTTAACGAATGTAAAATATTTAAGTGAGCGTCTGCAAGGCATTGCGCTTGTTAGCCCGCAAATTGGCAAAACAACAACAATAAAATTCGCAAATAAATCCAATAAAAATACCAATATTTGGGGGGTTTCCGCGAACTTTCCGGATATTATCAAAACTAAAATAATTAAAGGAACTTTTTTTACTAAATCGCAGGAAAAAAACGGAAGCAAGGTAGTTGTGATCGGCCCGACTATAGTAAAAAATCTTTTCCCCAATACCGATCCTATCGGAAAAAAGATAACAATCTCAGGAGGAAAATATACCATAATAGGACTATCCGCGAGTCGGGGATCCAGTTTTGGCCAGAATCAGGACAATATTGTTGTTATTCCTTTTACTGCAGCCAAAAAACAATTTTCCATTGATATCGCTAATCAAATTTATTTATCAGCCAACTCACCGGCATTGGTTAATCTTGTCAAAAAAAGAGCCAAAGAAGTCCTTCTTACACGTCTTGACGAAGAAGATTTTACCATCATGGGACAGGAACAGATACTTTCAACGGTCACAAATATCACAAATGTGCTGACTATAGCACTTGGCGGAATTGCCGCCATTTCTCTTTTAGTCGGAGGTATCGGCGTGATGAATATTATGCTCGTATCGGTCACTGAGCGTACAAAAGAAATAGGCTTACGTAAAGCCCTGGGAGCACGCCGTCAGGATATTCTCACGCAATTTCTTTTGGAAGCTGTAATGCTATCTCTTCTCGGAGGGACTATTGGAATTTTACTGGGAATTGGAGCCTCAATGATCGTGGCGGTATTTTTCGTCGCTGTTGTTACTCCCTGGTCGGTTATTCTCGCCTTTCTCTTTTCCGTCGCCGTTGGAGTTATTTTTGGCATGACTCCTGCCATCCGCGCATCCAAACTCTCCCCAATTGAAGCCCTGCGTTACGAATAAAACTTTACCCCGCTCAGCGGGGCTTTGCAGGATACGTAATTATTTGCTACAATCAATATTCAGGCTGCAATATCCCCGCCCGATTTATATGGAAAAGATTATAATTTTATCAAAAAAAATTTTATCATCTACCCGAAGCATACCGGATAAAAAACGCTACATTGAATTTTTTACCGCCATGCTAAGCGTGCCTGTTCTTATAACTGTAATCATGATCAATATGAATAATCTAAAAGGTAGTAGTAAATCAAATGTTGCTTCCCTTCCGCCTGTTCAAAAAGAAGAAAAAATATATATCCCTGTCACAACATCGCAGGATATTTCCACACCAACACAAGCAATTTCCATTACACCCGCAAACCAGGCATGCAAACCCGAAATTGGACCAATCTCTATTTCCTTACCAAATGAAGGGGACACTATTATAGAAAACCCCGCATCAATTATAATCAACCACAAAACCGGGGAATACTGCGCCGTAGTATGGTCATACAGACTGAATAACGCTGCCTGGTCTGCATATGACGATAAATCAATAGCTCTATATAACCTGCCGCAAGGAGAAATAAAAATTGATTTAAAAATCAAAAGTATAGTAACCGGAGACGAACAAATCCTGACCCGTAATTTCACATACAATGGCACAGCTTCATCAATAACGCCGGAGGTATCACTCATGATTTCACCTGACGTAAATAATAGTTCCTCTTCGGCCAATCAGCCATGAAAGAAAAAGCCTATAAA
>JAHIGH010000094.1 GCA_018900295.1 Patescibacteria group bacterium
ACCAAAAAAGGATTTTACTCGCGCTCTGCTTGCCCGTTTACAAAATAATTTACCCATTGCGGCAATTACAGATCACATTATGACACCGACATTTATTGATGACATAGGAAACGCGCTTGATACACTTATTTCGGAAAAACAGGAAGGTATTTTCCACATAACAGGCAGTCAAAGTCTCAGTCCGTACGAAGCTGCAATGCTGATTTCTGAAAAATTCAATTTAAATAAATCTCTTATCACGAAGACCACCCGGGCGGAATTTTTCAAAGGCCGCGCGCCCCGGCCTTTCAATTTAACCATGAATAATGATAAAATACAGAAACTTGGTATAAAGATGAAGAGTTTTACCGAGGGATTGAAAGAGTTGGGAAGATAATTTTATTAAATAAATCTTAATTCAAAATGCAAAATTCAAAAGTCAAAATTACAAGTAAAAATTAAAAATTTTATTACTTTTTACTTTTGAGTTGTGCTTTTGATTTTTAACTTTTAACTTTTGAGTTTTATGATTATCACATTCATCGGTCATGGCTATGTTGGACTTGTCTCGGCGGCTGTTTTTGCTGATTTAGGCAATACTGTTTGGGTCATAGGACATACGCCTGAAAAAATCGAGAATTTAAAAAGAGGAATAATACCGATTTATGAACCCGGGTTGGAAGAATTAGTAAAAAGAAACCTTAAAGCCAAACGCCTTCTTTTTACACTTGACTATAACCCTGCTATAGCGGAGTCTGATGTTATTTTTATCGCGGTCGGGACGCCATCATCAGAAAATGGACAAGCCGATTTATCGGTAGTATTTAATGTTGCCGAAAAAATCGGCCGGAATTTAGAGAAATACTCTATTGTTATAACAAAAAGTACAGTACCGGTAGGCACTAATAAAAGGATAAAAAAAATAATTGAAAAATCTAAACCAAAAAATATAGAATTTGATATCGCATCGGCTCCTGAATTTCTGCGTGAAGGACAGGCAATTTCAGATACCCGGAACCCCGATAGAATTATTATCGGTACTAATGAAAAAAAAGCTGAAAAATTTTTGGTCGAGTTACATAGCCCGCTCGTTACAAAGGAAGAAAAAATTAACTCCCGTATTATTCTTTGCAATATTGAAACAGCAGAGATGATAAAATATGCTTCCAACGCTTTTCTTGCTACAAAAATATCCTTCGCCAACGCGATTTCGCATTTGGCGGAAAGGACAGGGGCGGACGGTTTGAAGGTCCTGCAAGCTGTTGGCGTTGATAAAAGGATTGGACCTGCGTTCCTCAATGCCGGAGCCGGATACGGTGGAAGCTGCTTCCCCAAAGATGTAAAAGCGCTTATCGCTATTGCCAAAGATCACGAATATGATTTTAATTTGCTCAAAGAAGTACAAAAAATTAATCAAGACGCTATGCTGCTAATAATAAGGAAAGCACAGAGGCTGTTAAAAAATGATTTGAAGAACAAAACAATTACCGTATTTGGATTAGCCTTCAAACCCGACACGGATGACATGCGTGATGCGCCTGCAATTACCATTATTCGCGGACTTCTGTGTCTTGGGGCGAAGATAAGAGCCTACGATCCGATAGCGATGAAAAATGCCCAAAAAATATTCGCAAAAGAAAAAAATATCGAATTCTCACAAGATTTATATAAGACTGTAGAAAATGCTGATTTACTCATCATCCTGACTGAATGGAATGAATTTCAGCAACTCAACTTAAAAAAAATAAAAAACCTCATGAAGGCCCCAAATATTATTGACGGAAGAAATATCTACGACCCCGATATAGTAAAAAGTCTTGGTTTCAATTATATCGGTGTAGGAAGATGACAATGAAAAAAATACTTATTACCGGCGCGTCCGGATTTACCGGCGGTTACTTGAGCGAATATCTTCATTCGCAAAACAAATTTGAAATAATCGGAACTTATCGCTCAGAAAGAAGTTTATTAAATTCACCGGTAAAAGAAAAAATTCAATTCAAAAAAATAGACTTAATAGATCCCCAAAGTGTTTTCAATTTAATGCGGGAAATAAAACCTGATTATATTTTCCATCTTGCCGCGGCAAGCTCCCCTTCGGAAAGTTTTAAAGACCCGCTAAAAACATTTCAAACCAACGTGAACGCGGAAATTAATATTCTGCAAGCAATGCAAAAAAATAATCTTCTTAGGTCAAAAATATTAATTATCTCGTCATGTGAAGTCTACGGATATGTAAAACCGGATGATCTTCCCGTCAATGAAATGACGCAGCTACGTCCTTCAACTCCATATGCGGTATCCAAAGTTACTCAGGATTATCTGGGTCTTCAATATTATCTTGCCTACAAATTGCAATGCATTAGAGCCAGGCCTTTCAATCATATTGGTCCGCGTCAAAGCTCAAGATTTGTAGTAGCTGATTTTTCCAGGCAAATCGCGCAAATAGAGAAAGGAAAAAAAGAACCGGTGATACATGTTGGAAATTTAGAAGCAAAAAGAGACTTTACAGATGTCCGTGATATTGTAAAAGCATATTTATTGCTTATTGAAAATGGAATACCGGGAGAGGTATATAACATCGGGTCTGGAATATCACATAGTGCGAAAGAGATATTAGATATTCTCCTCGAACGCTCATCCTGCAAAATAACAATAAAAATTAACCCCGATAAAATGAGGCCAAGCGATATGCCCGATATTATTTGTGACAATAAAAAGCTCATTGATCTGACCGGCTGGAAACCCGAAATTCCTTTAAAACAAACACTCGCGGACACGCTGGACTATTGGAGGAATATCGTATAGAATTGCTGGATTAAATTATTATGAAAAATAAACTTCACATTTTATTTTTATTATTTTTCCTCTCAACATTATTCCTCTCATTATTCCTCTCATTATTCCCTACATCTGTTTTTGCCGCTGATGCCGGCGGTGACTGGAATCCTGCGGCAGGAATGAATCTGTCGCACGTGTTTCCCTCATCCGCCTTACTTTCTAACGAAAAAGTGCTGTTAGTCGGGTACGGCGTGACTGAAAATGGTGTTTCAACCTCTGCCGAGCTTTATGATGCCGGCAGCAACAAATGGACGATATTATATACTCCTGTATCTTACCCGTATGGAGCAACAGTTACACCCCTTGATGACGGCAAAGCATTAGTCACCGGTGCGGGAATAAATGAGGCCTCCGATGATATAACACCCGCTCAAATTTATGACCCAAGCGGTACATGGACAGACGCGTCCGAAAATAGCACAACTCTTCTCAGGATTTTCCATACATCCACACGCTTATCCGATGGTACGGTATTGGTAACAGGTGGATTCGGAGGAAATCCCGATCAGAATATTTCTGTTCTGGATAATTCGGAAATTTACAATCCTGCTGCAAAATCTTGGTCCCCTGTTGGGTCTTTACATACTCCCCGTAATTTTCATACAGCCACACTCCTGCCGGATGGAAAAGTATTAGTCGCGGGCGGAGCCCGGGAATTCCTCTGGATGAATTCCACTAATACCTCTGAAGTCTATGATCCCGCGACTGCTTCATGGTCATTAACAAATGGAAATATGTCAAAAGCCAGAGTAGGTCATACGGCAACTCTTCTGCCAAACGGAAAAGTCCTGGTCACAGGCGGAATAGAGACAAATATGAGCAATTCTCAAGATTCCTCGTCTTTAGCAAGCACCGAACTGTACGACCCCTCGACTAATGAATGGAGTCAGGCTGCCGATATGACTACTCCCCGTCTCTGGCACACAGCAACCCTGCTTTCCAATGGAAAAGTACTTGTGTCGGGCGGAGTAAATGGAGCCAACAACCAAGCTGTCATACTGAATACCTCGGAAATATATGACCCCGTAAAAAATACCTGGACGCCTGTCATTTCCACCATGACAGATGCTCGCATGCTGCATACGGCAACTCTTCTTCCCGATGGAAGGGTTCTTGCAGCCGGTGGAGCCCTAGATCTTTTTACAGAAACAGCATTAACAAGCGCCGAGATATACGAACCCCCCAAAACCCCGGTCATCCTCATCCCCGGAATTATGGGAAGTGAATTTGAGGTGAAGGAAACAATTGTTAATTCAGGAATAAAACAATGTCTTAATCCGTTTGCTGATTATGAATATACGCAAGGAGACACTGTGTGGTTTGATTCAAATACAGATAGAGTTTTTTTAGACTATAAATCCTGCGGAAGATACCTTGATGTATTACAATTGCAACTAAATGGAATTACAGAGAATTATCCGCAAGTAGGATTGAAGAATACAGTTATAAATACAACTTTATTAGGCTTGCATCTTGGTTATTATGACACCCTCCGTTTTTTTGACGAAAAGGGCTACAAATTCAATAAAGACTTTTTTATCTTTCCCTACGATTGGCGCAAAGACCTCTCACAAAATATCGCATCACTCAATGAGAAAATTGATATTGCTACAGCCAGCGCCGGAACAACCAAAGTACAGATAGTAGCCCACAGTATGGGAGGCTTTATAGCACGAGACTATATCCGCGATGTGCAGAGAGCGCAAAAAGTAGATACGCTGATCGAACTTGGAACACCCCATGCAGGCACGCCGACCTTTCTAGCTCACCTGCTATACAACAAATGCATCAAGGTATTTAATCTGGTTTGCGTGATTAACGGTGATGAGATAAATAAACTAGTGCAGAATTTTCCCGGAGCATTTAAACTCCTCCCAAACAAACTCTATTATCAACTTTATTCCGATCCCAATTACTATCCTTTTAAAGACAGTCGTGATGTTGATAATAATGGAGTAAAGGGAGCTCTTAATTACAACCAGACTGAAACAATGCTTTCAAATTTAGGCAAGAATATGCCGCTTTTTGATAACGCGGAATCTTACCATGACGCGCTTGACGAATCATATAATACTAATGATGCTTTTAATACAGATACCAATAGTGTTAAGACATATCTGATTGCGGGATCGGGTCAACCAACTATCGGACAAATTCATGATTATACAGGCTACACAACTGTTTGGGGTGGTCGCATAGAGCTTCCTTTCAGCCCTTTCAAACTTGATGCGGATGCAACCAACGGTGACGATACGGTACCACTTCTCAGCGCGACACTGGGCAAGCTAAGTCATGTATATTACGTAAAGCAAAATCACAGCGATCTTCCTTCAGGAACTGCCTTGCAAATGACCTTTAATCTCCTCAACGGACAAATCGCTGATATTCCCGGTGTCAGTCCGATACCATTCGCATTTGACGGGAAAATAATTTCAGTCCACAGTCCGGTTGTCCTTCACGCTTATGATAATCTCGGAAATCATACGGGACTCAAGGATGACGGAACAGTTGAATTAGGTATCCCCGGCTCATCTTATGACGAATTGGGAGAATCCAAATTTATCTATCTTCCTGATGGCGGACATTACAACCTAAAAACCAAAGCAACAGAAGAAGGAAGCTTTGACCTGAAGATCAAAATATACACGGAAAGCGACCTGACTGAAGAGGCCCTCTATTTAGATATTCCTCAAACGGCATCAACCACGGCTTCGATGACGCTGGATACGGACACGCCTGTTCTCAAAGTAGATACCAACGGCGACGGAACAGATATAAAGGATATACAGGCAACAAGCACACTCACGGGAGATGCTGTCACAGACAACGAACCCCCGGTCACTTCCTCCCAAATAGCAGGAACGCAGGGAACAGATAATTGGTATAGATCAAATGTTACCGTAGCACTTAATTCACAAGATAATAACTCGGGAGTCTTGCAGAGTTACTATTATTTTGAAGAAGAAAAAACACTACAAGCATACAATGACCCGGTCACAATTGAAAAAGAAGGAGTAACAAAGCTCTGGTATTTTTCAGTAGATAAAGCAGGTAACGCGGAAGAACCAAAAGAGATTGATATAAAAATTGATAAAATCGCCCCTGAAATATCTCTCCAATTCAACCCCGACACAAAGCAAATCGAAGCCAAAGGAAAAGACGCGGGAAGCGGAGTAGACTCTGTCAATCAAACAGACAAAGAAATTACCGTCCAGGACAAAGCGGGAAATACAACGAAATTAACTATTGACATGAAGAAAGAAAAAAGCAATGATAAAAATGGTAAAGAAGAAATCAAAATAACCGGACTTTCGTACAACGATCAATCAGTTTCAATTCCTGAAACAAAAATATCAGTTGACTGGAAATTAGATAAAGACAATATTCTTGATAAACTCAAACAGCAATATGAAATTAAAGATCAGGAGAAAATAACTGTCAAATATAACGAGAACAAGGATAGGAGCACAATAATTGAGAAAGAAAAGGGAGAGAAAAAAGATAAAACAAAAGTAGCAGGGTTAAAACTGATTCAATTGAAAACTGATAAAGGGAAATTAATGTTTACATATTAAATTTAAACTATGAGTTTAGGTAGTAATGGTAACATATTCATATTCGTAAGTGGAATGATTATTCTATATATAATTCAATTAGTAATTCCTTTTTTACTTGGATTTTTTATAGTATTTTTTATTTTATCACCTTTTTTTTCTAATAAAAAAAGTAAATTTTATGTAAAAACTAAAAGTACGCGATTAATCACAGTAATTGTTATCTCAATACTATTTGGTTATTTAACTTTTTTACTATTTCAGGATTTTTTCTATCAAATTAGCTCATTTATTATTAAGAAACTTACGTGGTAGTCAAAAATCTGTCACTGCCTTTTATAAAATAAACATACTTACTGACTGAAATTAGAAAAAGACGGTACTCTTGATAAACTCAAGCAGGAATATGATATAGAGGATCAGGATAAAATAACGGCAAAGTATAATGAAAATAAGGACAGGAGTACGATTACTGGAAAAAAAAGGGAGAGAAGAAGGAAATATTAAATTATGAAACGTGCACTAATAACCGGTATTACAGGACAAGACGGCCCTTATCTTGCGGAATTTCTACTTTCCAAAGGATACAAAGTATATGGAACAGTTCGCCGTTTAAGTACGCCAAATCTTGAAAATATCAGCCGCATTCGTGAGCAAGTGGATTTGCTTTCCGCAGATCTTCTTGATACAACCTCGTTAACCGAAGCGATCAAAGAAGCGCAGCCGGATGAAGTATACAATCTCGCCGCCATGTCCTTTGTCAAAGCTTCATTTGAGCAGCCGGTCCTGACTGGGGAATTTACTGCGCTTGGCGTCACACGGTTATTGGAGGCAATCCGCGCGGTCAACAAAAAAATAAAATTTTACCAGGCGTCCAGTTCGGAAATGTTTGGCAAAGTAACCGAAACTCCACAGAAAGAAACCACAAGATTTCATCCCCGCAGTCCCTATGGTGTCGCAAAAGTATATGGTCACTATATTACGCTAAATTATCGCGAAAGCTATGACATGTTCGCTGTATCGGGCATTTTATTCAATCACGAATCCCCTCGCCGGGGAATAGAATTCGTCACGAGAAAAATAAGCAACAGCGTCGTCAGAATCCATTTAGGCAAACAAGACAAATTAATTCTCGGCGACTTATCTCCCAAGCGCGATTGGGGATTTGCAGGCGATTATGTAGAGGCAATGTGGCTCATGCTTCAGCAGGAGAAGCCGGATGATTACGTTATTGGAACAGGAGAAAATCACAGCGTTAAAGAGTTTGTAGAATTGGCGTTTAAATGTGTTGGTATTACAGACTGGCAAAATTATGTTATCTCCAATCATCCCAAACACATGCGTCCGGCGGAGGTAGATTATCTCATTGCGGACTACAGTAAAGCAAAAAAAGTTCTGGGATGGGAACCCAAAACAACATTCAAGGAATTGGTGGAAATGATGGTCAAATCCGACCTCCAAAAAGAAAAAAAGGGGAAATAATCCGCTATTCCAAAATAAGCAAAACTTTAGTATCATTGAAGGATATGCCAAAAGCACTTATCGCTGGGGGTTCTGGTTTTATTGGTTCTCATTTATGCAGCAAGTTGATAAATAACGGATATATAGTCTACTGTGTAGATAATTTAATAACCGGCAACAAGACGAATATAAATAATCTATTAGACAACCCTGGTTTTTTCTTTTTTCGTCATGATATTACAACTTCGCTTACGAACATAAGCGCGCGCTTCGAAGATGTGGATTATATTTTCCATCTTGCCTCTCCTGCTTCACCAAATATAAATAATGAAAAAAGCTATATGAATTTACCGATCGAAACAATGCTGGCCAATTCGCTCGGTACGTACAATCTCTTGTTGCTGGCAAAAGAAAAAAATTCGAAATTTCTTTTTGCTTCTACATCCGAGGTATATGGTAATCCTGCAGTTTCACCACAGCCTGAAAGCTATTTCGGCAATGTATCTCCGAATGGCAAAAGATCGGTTTATGACGAAGGAAAAAGGTTTGGCGAGGCGCTGACATTTGCGTTTTTACGTAAATACGATACGGATGCGAGAATAATCAGAATTTTTAATACATATGGGCCAAATATGCAGAAAGACGATGGTCGTGTAATTTCTAATTTCATAAATCAAGCTATAGAAAGATTGCCGATTACAGTATATGGACAAGGAAGTCAAACCAGAAGTTTTTGTTATATAGATGATATGATTGATGGCATTATGTCAGCCATGTTGGCTAACAATACAAAAGGGGAAGTTATTAATCTCGGCAATCCTGACGAAAGGACTATCAAAGAAATTGCGGCAATTGTAAAGGAATTAACGGGAGCACAATCGCAAATTATAAATGAACCTCTGCCGGATGAAGATCCGGAAAGACGTAAGCCGGATATAGAAAAAGCTAAAAAAATA
>JAHIGH010000095.1 GCA_018900295.1 Patescibacteria group bacterium
AAATTTGCAGTACTTCCCAAAGATTCGGCTAATGCGCACCGGGTGCTTTTGTCATCTGATGATCTATCGAGAATTTTTACAGTGCAGACAAATAGGATTATCAGTAAGGCGCTTGTTGTGCAATACAAAAATACACGGTATCAGATAGATACGAAAGGGGCATATCAGTATTTGCTACAAAAGCAAAATATACTGGTTGAAGAAAACAAAGAAGGGGCAATTGTTTTCCGGCATAAAGATAAAGTCCTATCCTACAAAGTCATAGGGCAAATCTTTAAGCAGCCGAAAATCATGCAGGTGGCATCATCTAAAACATTTCAGGAGAGACAAATTAAAGCTCTTATAAAAGATCCCTGGACAACACCGGTTATGCCAGCTCTGTAAAAACAGGACTGGTCGGTTGGAGATTAATGATATTGCTTTTATGAAAAAGAGGACATTTCTATATTGGAGAAAAGCGGACGTTTCTATATGGGCTTGACAGAGGAAGATTTTGTCTCAGAATCGCCTAAGCAATTTCTGCTGGAGGAAAGGAGTTATTTTATTTAAAAATTAAGTAAATTGCGGGTTTTAGATTTTTAGGATTTTTTCGAGGGGGGTGTATTTGAGGCCTAAATCTTCGGCGACGGCCTTGTAGGTGCATTTTCCGTCAATCGTATTCACGCCTTTGGCAAGAGCGGGATCTTGCGCTACGGCTTTTGCTACACCTTTGTTAGCGAGATCCATAGCATATTTTATTGTAGCATTTGTCAAGGCAAGAGTAGAAGTGTGAGGCACAGCTCCGGGCATATTGGTAACACAATAATGAATGACTCCGTCAACTTCATAAATAGGATCTTTGTGACTTGTGGGCTTTGAGGTTTCTGTACTTCCTCCTTGATCTATAGAAACGTCAACAATTACCGACCCTTTTTTCATCTTTTTCAACATATTCCGGGTTACAAGCTTTGGAGCTTTGGCGCCTGTAATAAGCACTCCGCTGACGATTAAATCTGCTTGTGTACTCGCGTTTTCTATCGCCAGGGGATGAGAAAATGCCGTATGAACTTTACCCATAAATATATCATCCAAATAACGCAGACTGGTTAAATTTCTGCCAAATATAGTTACATTCGCTCCAAGGCCTACTGCCATTTTCGCGGCATTTAAACCTACAGCGCCGGTCCCTAAAACCACAACATTTGCGGGAGCAACCCCCGGAACTCCACCCAGAAGTCTTCCTAGTCCACCATTTGTTTTTTGCAGGAACCATGCGCCAACCTGGACTGCCATGCGTCCGGCAACTTCGCTCATTGGAATAAGGAGAGGAAGAGAACCATCAGGTAATTCTACTGTTTCATAAGCAATTCCTGTGACTTTTTTCTCGATAAGCATCTTTGTAACTTCAGGTTCCGCGGCAAGATGAAGATAGGTGTATAAAATGAGTCCAGGACGATGATATTTGAATTCTGATTTTTGAGGTTCTTTTACCTTGATGATCATTTCGGCTTTTTTGAAGACATCTTCAGCTGTAGGGAGTATCTTGGCACCGATCTTCTTGTAGTCTTCGTTTGTAAACCCACTATTAATTCCGGCATTATCTTCGACTATTACTGTGTGACCATTCTTGATGAGAGCGTCTGCTCCATAAGGGGTGAGTCCAACGCGACTTTCTCCAATCTTGATTTCTTTTACTGTTCCGATAATCATAAAATAAAAAACAACTTTGTAATAATAACGCATGGACAATGTCTTGTCAACAACAAAAAAGCTGACAAAATACTGACACAAGCCGACGTTGTTTTTTAATTCAGATAATCTTTGAGCTTGTTGCCGCGGGAGGGATGGTGAAGTTTGCGAAGCGCTTTGGCTTCTATTTGGCGAATACGTTCCCGGGTTACCTTGAATTCCTTACCTACTTCCTCAAGCGTCCGCGACCTGCCGTCATCAAGGCCAAAACGAAGTTCGAGAACTTTTTTCTCTCTTTCAGTGAGAGTTGAGAGCACTTGATTCACTTGTTCTTTCAATAATTCTCTTGAAGCGGCATCAAAGAGAGTCGGGGCAGAAGAATCATGGATAAAATCGCCCAAGCGGCTATCTTCTTCGTCGCCGACCGGGGCTTCCAGAGACGCGGGGTTTTGCGAGATTTTGATAATTTCCAGGGCTTTATCGGGCTCAATACCCAGAACTTTGGCTACTTCCTCGGGTGTTGGTTCACGACCCAATTCCTGCATGAGTTTTCTTTGGCTTCTGAGAAACCTATTGATATTCTCGACCATGTGAACAGGGATGCGAATAGTGCGCGCCTGGTCAGCAATAGCCCGAGTCACAGACTGGCGAATCCACCAGGTGGCATAAGTTGAGAATTTGTATCCTCTTCGCCAGTCATATTTCTCAACCGCACGGATAAGCCCCTGATTGCCTTCCTGAATCAAATCGAGTAAAGAAAGACCGCGGCCAATATATTTTTTTGCTATTGAGACAACAAGGCGGAGATTGGAATTAATCAGCTTCTTTTTTGCCTCGTTATCGCCTTTTTCAACGCGTTTGGCCAAGTCGATTTCTTCTTTAAAAATCAACAACGGAATGCGGCCAATCTCCTTGAGGTACATCCTTACAGGGTCAGAAACCGATCCTTCGGTAAGCATGGTGAGGGCCTCTAATTCTTTTTGGAGATCTTCTATAGGTTTTTGCTGGTCTTGTTCTTGCGTTACGCTTTCAAATACGTCGATGTTGCCTTTCATTAGCTTGTCGTAGAGGCTGTCAAGCTCTTCTATGTGTTCTTCGGGTTTGGTAAAAATTCCTAAGATTTCGTCTTGGGTTATAAAACCACGCTTTTTAGCTGACGTGACGATGTCAGTCAGCAATGGAGATAATTTTACCGGCATTTATTATTGTATTTTAGCAATATGGGCTGAGATATGCAAGTTCCAACGATAAAGTTCTTGTAGGACAAGTTCGCTGATGTATCATTTCTAGCGAGAACTTTTTTTTTAGGAAGAAGAACAGCTTTAAGATGTTTATGGGGTAAAAATACC
>JAHIGH010000096.1 GCA_018900295.1 Patescibacteria group bacterium
TCCTTCGTTTTTTATCCGGTGAAGTACTTGTTCTTTTATTTCTTTTGCAATGACATGAAATGTACCCATAGACTTTCACCCCCAATCCTGTAGTTGTATAAAACCTTTTAACTACTTGTCTAGTTTACAGGGTACCTGTCATTTCTTAAA
Source organism: Patescibacteria group bacterium (assembly GCA_018900295.1). Lineage (GTDB taxonomy): Bacteria > Patescibacteriota > Microgenomatia > Levybacterales > UBA12049 > JAHIGH01. The sequence continues at coordinate 151 of JAHIGH010000096.1, forward strand.
GAAAAGGTTCAGTTCTTAAAGCCTCAAGATGAAAGGTTGCGTTTACCTGCTCAAGAAGTAAAACGGCAAGAAATAGGTTCTGAGGAAATAAATAATATTGCACGTGTTATGCTTGACATCGTTACATGTCCAAGTAAAGATGGGCGTACTATGGTAGGGTTACATGCAAGCCAAATAGGAATTGATAAGGATATTATGGTTGTAGATTTTACTGATCAATCACTAATTAGAACGAAGTTATTTGGAAGAAAAATTGGAGTGGAGTCAGATTTAAAGGTATTAATGAATCCCAAAATTATTTATAAATCTTCTGAAAAAGTCGCCGGAGCTGAGAGCTGTTTTTCTGAAAGATCTGAAGTTTTTGGTATTGTTGAAAGGCCGGAAAGTATATTTATGAAGGCAGTACTCCAGAATGGTAAAAGTTTTAAACAACCCGTTAAAGGTTTTACCTCGCGAATAGCTCAGCATGAATCGGATCATGGTAAGGGGAGAAGGTTTGCTGATTATATTGATGATCCAAACGATTTACATCGAGTACCTGAATTTTTACTATCAGTATACTCGTGTGTTCCTAAAAAAGTTTGGCCTATTCATTTTTCCAAAAAGGAATTTGCGGTAATAAAGGAACGCGCAACACCCCTTCCTCGCCCTTAGTCAACCGGTGTATACCAAGGCTTTCAAAATTCTTGTAAAATTAGTAGAACTTATCACTAAGCGTTTGAAAATTGAGAAAACAACTAAAAAATTGCTTGCTACCCCCCCAGAGTATTAGGAGAAGATTGATTCTTGCCACAACATCGGAAAGGTTCTTTCTGAATTCATCCAGTGAAATTACAGTATTCATACTTCCATATTTAATTATAATATATTAATATTGTCAATTTTATATAGTTTATTAACATTTGTTTGCCAGTTCTGTCGATAACGTATGGAAGAAATTAGTCGGGGGTGATGGTTTGGAGGGTGATGGCGTTCACTTTTTTTTCGAGGAGTGGATAAGAAGTGATATTTGGGAATACTTCTTGCGCCTCAAAGCGGGCTTTTTGGATGAGTAATGTGTCTGAGAATGAGGCTACTTTTAATTTGGGAATTCCATGTTGGGCGGTGCCGTATAGATTGCCGGGTCCGCGAAGACGCAGGTCTAATTCAGCCAATTCAGCGCCCGAGTAGATTGTTTCGAGTGACTTGAGGCGTTTGGTTACTGATTCAGTTTGAGATTCAGAAAACAGAAGGCAATATGATTGTTTGTCTCCCCTACCAACTCTTCCCCGGAGTTGGTGGAGTTGGGCGAGTCCGAATCGTTCCGCGGTTTCAATAATGATGATAGTTGCGTTGGGAATGTCGATACCGACTTCCACGATAGGTGTCGCGACCAGAATATCGAGTTTCTTATTTTTGAAGTCGCTCATGACCTGTTCTTTTTCTTTGGATTTTAATTTGCCATGGAGTAAGCAGATCTTTATATTTGGGAAGATTTGTTTTTTTAACCGGTCGTATTCTTTACTTGCTGCTTTGACGGTCTGCATGCTTTCGGATTGTTCGATGAATGGGCAGATAATGAAAGTTTGAGAATCGGTTTTTTTGATTTGATCGCGAATCCAATCGTAGGCGGCATTTCTTTTTTCAGCCGGCACAAGCCATGTCTTTATTTTTTTTCTTCCTATGGGTATTTCATTGAGGTAGGACAGATCCAGATCTCCGTACATGGTGAGTGCAACTGTACGAGGTATGGGTGTTGCTGTCATAGTCAGTAGATGCGGGTTTGTTCCTTTTTTACGAATGATACCTCTTTGCTCTACGCCGAAGCGTTGTTGCTCGTCGATAATAACAAGAGCGAGTTTGTCCAGCTTAATTTTGTCGGAAAGCAAGGCGTGGGTACCGACGAGAATATCGAATTTCGAATTTGTAGATTTGTGGCATGAGATTCCTCGGCTTCGTTTCACTTCGCTTTGCCCCTGTCGAGCAGGCGGGCTCATGGCTTGTAGCCATTCCGCCGGAATGACAGACTGCTTTTTACTTCCGGTTACTAAA
>JAHIGH010000097.1 GCA_018900295.1 Patescibacteria group bacterium
AAAAATTTTCTGTTTATGCTCTCAACAAAAGCGACTAAGGAACAAAGAGATGCTGCCCCTTCCCTTTGGCGCAATAGAAAATATCAAGTTGTATTAGGAAATGAAAATACCAGAATTTAATTCGAGATAATTTCCACATCGATAGCAGAACTCGTGTCCACATCGGCAATATTGCAACCCTACAACCTGCAAGGTGTCGCCTTGCAAGGTCAAAATACGGTAATCTCCAAGGCTGGCCGGTTAGTTATTTATTACAGCTATGTCTACTTCGGTGGCCAAGGTAGGAGTAAGTGTCTGGCCAACGAAAAAGGTTCTCACAGCTTTCAACCATCGGAGCTAAAGATTTCATTTGAAATGTATAGTATTGGACATTGTCCAGGCAGCTTTTAAAGCACCCGCTAAGGCAACTTTATTTTTTAGAAGTTTTTTTAACCATACCCTCGAAGGCGCGGAGTATTTCCAGGGGCGTGACAAATACAATAGTGTTATTTTTATCAGCAGATAGTTCGCCCAGAGTTTGAAGGGTTCTGAGATGCAGTCCTCCTGCCGTTGAAGCAAGCCTTTCTGCCGCCAAAGCAATATTTTCCGATGCCGATTTTTCTCCCTCGGCCCGTATGATAATTGCCCTTCTTTCCCGCTCCGCCTCTGCCTGACGGGCAATTACCCTCTTCATCTCATCCGGCAAAATAATATCTTTTAGTTCCACTGATTCCACCTTTATCCCCCAGGGGTCTGTGGCCTTATCTATAATTTTTTGAATTTTATCTGCCACCTCATTTCTTTTGGATAAAAGGTCATCAAGGGCTGTTTCTCCCACAACGTTCCTCATGGTGGTTTGGGCAAGCTGAGATACGGCATAATAATAATCTTCTACCTCAATGACCGCTTTGTTCGCCAAATTTATACGGTAATAAATAACTGCATTGACTTTTGCCGAGACATTGTCTTTGGTGATGGCTTCTTGATCCGGCACGTCAACAGCCTTGACCCGTATGTCTATTTTAGCCCAGGATTCTATGACCGGTATGACAATCCTCCACCCGGGATTCATCAATCCTACATATTTGCCAAACCTGAATTTAACACCGCGCTCATACTGATTGACCTGTTTTACGGAATAAAAAAGAAGTAATAATAAAGGAATTAATAATAAAGCTTCCATGCAAGAGTAGCATACCATATTCTAGCCCAACTTGAATAGAGTGCAAGTTCTACTATCTATAATATAGTCAATTCCTACCCGATGAGGTATGATTCATTTCCTGAGGCATGAAAGACCAGCTATGAAGAGTCAAGTAAGAAAAATAATTAAAGACGTAGTTTCCCGCATCAGGATAATAAGCTGCTACAATCCTGCAAGGCGTCGCCTTGCAAAACCAATACGTCCCTTGAGTTTTTGCAGACTAATAAAAATGCCGCCCTTCCTCTTCAATAATTGCCGCATCCGTAGTAAAATATAAATATATGTCAATAATTCAAACTATCCTCCAATCAAAAATTAAGCCCAAAGAAAAACAAACAAAGTTGGCTGAGGTTGTACGTTAAAGCGCTAAAAGCGATTGAAAAAGAAAAATGGTTATGAATAGAATTATTTTAGGCACAATTTGCGGTTTGGTATTTGGGATTATTGATATTTTACTAATGATTTCGCTGAAATACGAAAATAACCGCAAAAGAATTGAGGCGATGACAGCGACTTTTCTTGAGCGGTTTATGATCGGATTCTTAATTCCCTTGGTTGACCTGGGAATACCGCAATCTGCCGCTGGTTTGACTTTGGGAATTTCTTTGAGCTTGCCTTCTGCCATTATTACCCGCGCTTACACGCCAATTATTGGAATTGGCGCAGTTGGTGGGTTGATTATAGGGTTAATAGTTGGATAAATTATGCGATTTGTTATTTATTACCGGAATATAGTATAATAAGAAATGAAAGGAGGTATAGTATGAAAGGTACAATTAAAACAAAAACAGATAGAGGATTTGGATTTATTTCCCGTGATGGAGAAATAAAAGATCTTTTCTTTCACTCTAATGATTTGAGTGGAGTTACTTTTGATGCGCTTCAAGTTGGAGCAGCAGTTACTTTTGATGTTGTTGATGGTGAAAAAGGCAAAAGTGCAAAAAATGTAAAGCTTGCTTAATATTTATTAATAAAGCAATACAAAAGCCTCGCTTCATGCGAGGCTTTTTTGCGCCCAAAACTAATTTATTGACAACAACTTTTTAGTTTAGTAAACTCATATTGTGAATCGACAATTACTCAAGGACACACTGGGTTGGGGTTTCTTGCTTTGGCTTATCGGCTATACCCTTGGCATGGTTCTTTTTTCAGTTGTACCGCTTTCCATGATCGGCTGGATCCTTATGCCGATCGGAACAATTATCACTCTTTGGGTGTTATTCAAAAAAGTGAAAGGCGAGTCTTTCCGGTATTATTTACTTTTAGCAATTATTTGGACAATCATTGCCATTATTTTCGACTACTTTTTTATTGTTAAATTATTAAAACCTGCGGATTTCTATTATAAATTGGATGTTTATTTGTATTACGCCCTGACTTTTATTTTACCTCTGGTTGTTGGATGGAGAAAAAAGGTAAAGACATAACACATCTGGCTCATTGCTATCCATCAATTAAAAGACTATAATTCCATATACTACTAATTAAATATAAATTAAATTATGGGTGACTTTAATCAAGATAACAGATTTAGCGGAGGAAGAGGCGGCCAGAGGTACGGAGGAAGAGACTCCGGACGAAGAAGCTTTGGAGACAGAGATTCAGTAAGGTCTATGCATAAAGCAACATGCGCGCAGTGCGGCAATGAATGCGAAGTTCCATTCAGGCCAAGCGGCGAAAGACCGGTATACTGCAGTAATTGCTTTGAAAAAAGAAATGACGAAGATAGTGGCGGAAGGGAATCAGACAGTAGAAACGATAGAAGACAAAAATTTGAAGAAAGACGGACACCATCCCCTTCGGTTGATAGCAATAGGAACGCGAATGCACAGATAAGCGGACAAATAGTAGAACAGTTAAAGAGCTTGAATATCAAATTAGACAAAATTATTACCGCTTTAGCGCCAAATGTAATTTTACAGCCAAAAGTAGTCGAGCCTCAAGTTATAGAGCCGAAAGTTAAAAAGCCAAAAGCCCTCAAGAAAAAAGCAACTCTTACCAATTTATAACAGTCCTCATACAATAGTTTATTATCCATATTTATACAATTAAAATATAATATGGAGTTAGGAGATTTTTTTCAGGTCCCGGTTAATTATTTTGCCGTTTTATTGTGCGGCATTTCAAGCATGATAATAGGTTTTTTCTGGTACGGTCCGCTTTTCGGAAAAGAGTGGATGAAATTAATTGGATTGACAACGGAAAAGCAAGAAAAAGCCAAAAAAAGCATGCGGCAAAACTATACAGCCATGTTTATTGCGTCTCTGGTTATGGCTTGGATTCTTTTCCATTTTATTTGGTATGCTGCGCCCGGATCGTATACCCTATTTATCTCCATTAAGATAGCAATATACGCATGGATTGGTTTTATCGTTACAGTGAGTTATACTAAATTCCTTTCCTCGCCTGATAGAAAGCCAATAAAACTTCTCTTTATTGAAACAGGGTATCAATTAGCCTCTCTTATTGCGATGGGTGCGATTTTTTATCTCTTCAAATAACTCCCTGCACATTACAAAAGCAGTAAAATATTGCTTAAATCTGTTATAATCCAGTTAATGACCTTAGAAAAAAACTTATTTGTTCTTTGTGAGAATATAATTTTAGATACTAACCGTAAGGTAACTCTTGTAAATATATACGATATAATTTATGCACAAAGTTTACCTGCATTTCATGGGAAATTAGCCTTCGCAGCAAATATTAAAATTCAAAATCCTACAGAAGCAGAAAAAAAATTTAAAATAGAGTTATCAATAAAGTCTCCTTCGAAAAAAGAAATGTTAACAAATCCAATTGCCTTAGAAAGAAATATTGATATAACAAAAAAAATACAAAATATAGGAATAGCAATTGATGTAAATGGAGTGATGCTTTCAGAATATGGAACCTATGAAGTAAATTTACGCATAAATGATACAAATATTTCCCCATTGTATTTTGAAGTTACAAAACCACCTAAAGCAATTAAAGCAGATTAATTATGAAGCAACCATCTATAATTAGAGAAACATTTACAATTAAAAGTAAAATCATGCCCCCTTATTCTGAGCTTACAAGAGGAGGCATGGGCAATTGGGAAGGGCTTCCATCAAAAGACATGCTAACAAGAGATATGAATCTATCAGCAGTTGTTAAAGCTATTATCGACATTAGAGATAAGATAGACAATGTTAAACAAGCTTTATCAATACAGATTTATGATTTAGATAGTTCAAAATTTTCACTAAAATGCCCAATGTCAGTATTGATTACCAGGGAAAATGGAATTTATTATACGCAATCCGTTGACTTAAATCTTTATGGTGAAGGAGAAAACGAAATAGAAGCAATTCAAGATTTAAAGAAAGCTATAATTATCTCTTATCAGAGTTTATCTGAATCAGAGAAAAAATTATCTCCCCTCATGAAGAGCAAGCTAAAATTACTTCGAAGGTTAATAGATGAAATCTAAGCAAATTAAAAAAACCGCAGAAAAGAAATTGAATTCGTCCGAGAATTCTCTTGAGTTGATACCGCTTGATAGTTCACGTGATAATTTTATATATAAGCTATATTATAAAAAAGTTTATTTAACTATATTTCAAATTTCTCATGGGTCGAAGGAATTCGGACAAGGCTTAATTAGCTTAATGGCTAGGCAATTGGGGATAAAGAGTAGCGAGTTAAAGGGTATTGCAAATTGTACGTTTTGGGGTAAAGATTTTATAAAAAGCTCCACGCTAATAACATCATTAACTGAAAAAAATAATTCTGAAAAGGTTGCAGAATAGGTTAATTTTCTCATTTTCACCTCGGGGATGGAATGGTTAAAAATACTTTTTACTCCTCTTACCGTTTTATAACATTCCCCATACAATAATTAATCATCAATATTTGATACAATGAAATATAATACTACTATATTAAGCAAAGGGGGTGAAAAAGATGAAAGGATTTACAACAGATATTGAATCGGCTACAAGGACGAATACCAATTTCCGAAAAGTACTTTACACCGCCAAGCACAGCCAGCTGGTGCTGATGAGTCTCCTGCCAAATGAAGAAATTGGAATGGAAGTGCATCCCGATAACGACCAATTTTTCCGTTTTGAAATGGGGCAGGGCAAATGCATCATTGACGGAAATGAATATTTAGTCAAGGACGGAGACGTGGTCATAGTACCCTCCGGAGCTAAGCACAATATTATCAATATATCCGCTGCTATGGAATTGAAGCTTTATACGCTTTACAGCCCGGCCCATCATAAAGACGGTATCGTCAGGGCCACCAAAGCTGAGGCCGAACAAAACGGCCCCGAATTTGACGGCGTGACAACAGAATAAATTAAGCCGGCTTTTATTGATATTACCGGCGGGAAAGAATCGCAGTCGGCACTTGGAGGAGAGTATCTGATCTTGGCTCTTGGCTTGCCATTTTTAGTAGTCACTGGGTATTTATTGTATAAAGACAAAAAGAAGAAGCACGGCTCAACAACTTAATTTGATTTCAACCCCTGCTTCTGATTTAATAGAAGTAAATACCTGTCCATGAAATTAAAAATATTCATTATTTTTGTTTTAGCCCTTACTTTTTCCTTCAGCATTTTCTACGCAACAGTTTCTGCTGAGGATAAAAATACTCCCGCTGGAATGATTCCCAAATTACCCCAAACCCCAAACGATCCTGAGCTTATTAACGGTCGTGTTTACCCCAGTTGGGGGCCGCCTTGTCAAAGATATACCTATTCGGTGATTTACGCTGATAAAAAAGGCAGGAAGCCTGAATATATGAAAATTTACTTCAACGGCCGGATGATTGAAATGCAGAAAGAAAATCCACTAGACAACGATTATAAAAAAGGCGTTCAATATATTTATAAATTTACTCCCAATAAATTGGGCTCAAACTTTTATTACTTCGAGGCATCAAATGGCTTAGGCAAAGCACGCGCTTCAATTATTGACTCTCCTGATAACGGTCCTGTTTTGTTCGAAAGCGCTTTTAATAAAAATGAAATCGCAGTCATCGACAGTAAAACCGGGAAAAAAGTTTTAAGCTATCCAACCAAAGAAGAGTGGGTTGGAGGCGTAGCATTATCAGACGATGGAAAATATCTGGCGGCCAAAACCTCGAACCATGTTTATTTATTAGATACGCAAAAACCCGGTGGACAGTTGTGGGAATATAAGGGAGGTAGTGAAGTAGGGGGAGATGTAAAGGGAGGTATAGCAATCTCCGGTGATGGAAGTAGGATATTCGCTTTGATCGGTTCTGTCGCGGTGCTGTTCGATAAAACTTCCAACAAACCTCTTTGGAAAGTAGAAGTAGGCAATGGTTATAATGTGGCCATTTCCAAAGACGGAAAGTATATGGCTGC
>JAHIGH010000261.1 GCA_018900295.1 Patescibacteria group bacterium
AGGATACAGATCCGTATGAAGAAGGAGAGGGTTTTGAGGTAAGAGAAGATGATGGCGGAAAAATATTGAAAGGAAGAGTGGATTTGGCTTATGAGATGGGTAAGCAGGTAGAAATATTTTATAGCGAGGAATATCAGGAAGCGCGCGCGAGCGCGGGAAATGAATTTCCTCAGGATAGCGGCTGGGAGATGCCTACAGAAAACGAGGGGGGAGTTTTTGGTTTGAAACTAAGACAAAAAGGTAAAGTTGGTAAATTATTGGATGTTTTATTTCGTTTTTTAGAGGAGACAAGGAATAATAGGGCGATTATGCCAAGAATTGCAGAGACAGCTCCATACATAAAGACTGCGGGATGACTCACTTTGTCCCATAATTGTCCGGCAACAATACTGGCGAAAAGAGCTGAAAGGCCAACTATTGTTGAATACCAGCCAATGCTGCTTGCGCGCAATTTTTGAGGTTGGTCATAGCTATTTTAGGATAGCATAGTTTTTTTATGATTCGTTCAATTTTCTATCATTTTTTCGACTTTTCTTTTCGCAGTCTCTAAAAGTTCTTTTGATTTTTTCCTTGAGTCATGGGATTTTTTTACTAAATCGGCAATTTTTTGCTGGGTAGCGAGGGGGAGGATTGGGATAATTAGATTTTCAATATCTTGATCTGTCACAGTAGGATATGATGTGCCCGTAGTAGGTTTTACTAATTGCAACCTTCCAACGATTGATCTAAGAATAACTTGTAAATATTCACGTGTGGGGGATTGTACTTGAAAAATAGAAAAAGCACTACTTGCAACATAATTATTATGCCAGTCTTCCGGTATTATTGCGATTGCGCCTCTGGTTGGGCGAACTTTTGAAATAATTAATTCTCCCCCTTCAATTTGCATTTTTGCATTTGCCGGCAATTCGTTTCCTTTTATATTATTATATTTTGCTTCTCCAGTTGAGTTGTTTATATCGCTAATTTCAATATATCTATAATGAATATCTTTATTTATTTTTACAGTGAATTTCTTTCTTCTTCCTATATTTTTTAAGAGTTGTAAGTTATTACCTAGTTTGCTGATTAATTTATCGTATTTTGGCTGGAAGTAGTCGGCGTCAAACCGGTGAGCAGAATTGGTGTCTGATAGGTTTACCGAAAAGAATAAAGAATCATCAAGCTGAAAATCTTGCAAACCTAATTCTTCTAAAAGTAAATTTTCGGCTTGCTTGAAAAGAAATTTAGAGTTCTTTAAGTTTGCAAGAGCTTCTTTTACTAAATTCGCAACCAGTGTTTGCCAATTAGGAATTGGAACAAAAATCGAGTTTTTTAACTTATCGAGAGAGACATGTGTTTGAATCTGTCCTGTTGTTTCACGTTTTAACTGGAATTGTCCATATTTAGAGTTTAAGAAAGCAAGCAAGAAATTTGGATTTAATTCATTTTGGTTTAGTATATGGATTCGAGCAACATCCTGATCAATGTTTGCAGGAAGTATGTCATCTTGTACGATCCCCACTGCGCCAATTGTTCCCGCAGTAGATATTAGTAAATCTCCTACTTCCAACATCGATCTTTTATTTGCCTTGTGTGTTTCTGTTGAGAGTCTATCGCATCCATCATCGTTTACAAGCCAATGAAGAACGTTTTTTGCCGTGATATGTCTAATCTCGCTTGTAGGATCAACCTTATGATATCCGTGTTGTCCGTCTGTTATAAAAGTAATTTTCCCTAGCGGTATTTCTCCAATTTTTAAAAGTTGTTTTGCAAAATTTAGATATTCTGGTTCGTAAAATTCAGCATCAAATCTGGTCGCGCCTTCGAGTTGAGAGAGTTGGATTATTGAATAAGTAATCATGCTAGATATTGATAAAAAATTTTGTTAAATCATTATGTGTTTTTCCAATACTGTTAATGAATCTTGTAATATCACTTAATTTTTCATTGGAAAAACTTTTAGCGAACTTTATGGAGCCATCTTTCCTGTTTAAGCCATGACGTAAATCTAATTTATGAGTATCTCTTTTAATATGTTCTTTTTTATTACCATACATAATAAACCATTGTGAATGAATATAAGAATTTCTATCGACACCTAGAAATTTTAATTTTTCGTATAACTTATTAAATTCAATTATTTTTTCGGGAGTCTTAGATTGAACTAAAGTAAGTAGCAGATCGAGCTTTTGTTTATATAACATTATTCCTGAGGTAATCTTTTTCCCTATTGTTTGTTTCTCAGATGCATTTCCACTTGCTTCTATCAATTCCAATATCCAAAAATCTACCCATGATTCTAAAAATCCCATTAACACAGTAATTTCACCTATCTTTGTCAGATAATTTTTAACAGTTTTATTTTTTAAATCGTATGGCTTAGTATACATAAATTACCTCCAAAAACTAAATCCTTGCTTTTTGGCGAATTGGATGAAGGCGTCGGAGATCTGGTCGAGGTCGTCGTCGAGGACTTTTCTGCCTTTCATATCGTGGACGAAATTTCCTTTCGCGTCTTTTTTGTAAACATATTCTCCTGAGTTGTCTTTTCCTCCTTTTTTGGAGACAGCCATAAAAATTGGGTAATCTGGCAATGACTCTCCCGCATCTCCTCCCCATTTTTGGAGAAATAAAACAGAGGTTTTTGTGCCCGTATGGGGCTTAAAAGTATTCCCATGAAGTCCTACAACTGAAAGAATTCGCGCTTTATCAAGTAGCCATTTACGGATGTATTCCATAGTCGTGTTATTTAAAACACCTTGCGGCAGGACTATTGCCAATCTGCCGCCGGGCTTTATTGCATCAAGTGATCGCTCGATAAATAGGATATGACGTTCAACATTGTTTCGGATTTTGCCGTCTTTTTTGGCAAGTTCATACTGGCGAAGTAATCCTGATTCAGGATTTTCACCTGCAAAAGGGGGGTTCGTTAATAAAATATTAAACTCTAGAAATCTGTAAGATATACTATTTTCTTTATCTTCTGCCGTATTCTCAAACTTATGTAATAAATGCCGCAAAGCAACCCTCGCATCTTCACTTTCTATACCTTGCCAATCACGGGCGTCGAGGGAGTCCCTTTTGAAGATATGGTGTCTTCCGTCTCCCGCAATAAGCATGAGAGCTTGGGAAATCCGGCGCATGTTATCATCAAAATCTGTTCCAAAAATAAAGCGAGACGCATATGTTTTTTTAGCGGCATCTGTGCGCAAATTTTCCCAAACATTATACATTGCATGAAGTAAAAAACCACCGGAGCCACAAGCCGGATCAATTACAAACTCTCCATCTTTTGGATTCAGCATTTTCACGCACATTTTAATTACGTGACGGGGAGTAAAGTACTGACCTTTTTTACCTTTCGAAACTTCTGTTATTAGATACTCAAATGCACTATCTATAATTTCAAGCTCCGTTTGTCCAACTTCAAAAAGCCTTACTTCTTCAAGAAACGGTACGCAGACACTAAGTCTTGCCGCGGAAAGTTTTATTCTATCGGAAGGTTCAAAAGTATCAGGCCATTCTTTTATCGCGTTTTTGAAAAGCTCATTCAATATCACGTAAGTTTTTTCGGGATCGCGATACTTTCTAAAAACCACTTCTTGATTTTCTCTTTTTTCTCTTGCGAGTTTTTCGTCATAAAGTTTGGCATAAATAAGTTTAAATATCTCTTCAAATACGTTTGCTCCAGATCCGGCAAGCGCCACTTCTTCTATGTGTCTTATTATCTCTACAAAGTCAAATTTGGGATTCAAAGCATTCCATGTTCTTTTTATTTCAAAAAGATCATCAATCGTCTGATCTGCTCTTGGAATATCAACCAGCGAGTCCTCAAATTCTTTAGGATAAGGACGATATAAAACAATTTTTTCTTTACCATTCGACCAGACTCCAATTTCACAACCTTCAGCATTCAGATAGCCTTTAAGCTGCCCTATAGCCTTTTTCTCATTCGGGTTTTTAACTTCAATAATAATATAGGGCGTGAGTTTGTCTTTTTTATATACCACAATATCCGCAGCTTTAGATTGAATTTCACGACCAAACTGGACGCTTTTTTCTGTCTCTATGCGATCAAAAGGATATAAATAATGATGATGTAATTTATAAAGCCAAAGTTGTCTTACTATTTCTTCCGGCTTGCCGGTCTTTTTATTCTTGTCATAAACAAATTTCTGAATACCTGTTTTGAGATCCTTAATATAAAAACGGCCTGATTCCTGTTCGCTTATATAAAGGGCATCATAAATATTCACCTCATCAAATTCTCTGAGTCCGTAGACAGTTTCCTGATCTTTAAAAATCTCACCTATTATCTGTTCTGACTTGTTGGGTTTTATTGTCGGCATATTATAACTCAGAAACATTTAACCATTTTTCATCTTTGAAAACGGATATTACTTTCCCTTTCAGAGTAATTGATTGTGTAAAGTAAATTATTGAGTGGTTAGGATTTTCCGGTTTCAGGTAAAGATAAGGAGGCTTGTCTTCGGAGATAAATCTTTTTATAGTGCTTTCTCCTTCCACGTCTGCCAATACTATATCTTTTGAAACAAATTCTTTAGCGCTTTTTACCAGCACTATATCTCCATCATCTATACCGGCATTTATCATGGAGTCTCCTGAAATTTTCAGAAGAAAAACTTCCGCGTCAAGCCTGGCTATGCCTGCCGACAAGGGCATCCATTGCCCATCCATTTCAAGCGTTTGAATAGGAGCACCCGCGTGGCTTATGCCTAAAAAGGGGGCAATCGGAGACACACTTAATTTATCGTATGCAAGCGGGAGCAGGACAATACTTCTTGCCTGGGATTCACTGCGTTTTATCAGTTTGTGAGCCTCAAGCTTGGTAAGCAAATCTATGACTGATTGATTGGAGGAAACATTGAGACTGTCTTTCATTTCTTCAAAGGTTGGCGGGTAGCCAGAATTTTTGATATATTTATAAATTATTTCCAAAAGTTCTATTTGCCTTTTGGTAGGAGCAGAGTTCGGCATACTTAAATATTATCTGACTGAATAGTCGGGTGTCAAGAGGAAGTTCGCGTGTATTATTTCAGCTATTTTTCAGTAAATTAGGTATAATATTAAGTCATGAGGATATTGGTGGTTGAGGATGAACATAAAATAGCAAATTCTATAAAGAAAGGGCTTGAACAGGAGTCCTACGCGGTAGATGTG
>JAHIGH010000008.1 GCA_018900295.1 Patescibacteria group bacterium
ATTGTATCAACATATCAAGGAAGGTCTTGTTTGGGGAAATATTCCTGTAAAAAAAGGCGAAATGCTTGTAAATGAAAAACCAATTGCGCAGTATTTCCCGGGCGTTATTCAAAGACACTTATACACAGAGCCTCTTCGCATTACCAATGCCCATCAAAATAATTATGCTTTTACCATAAAAGTCGTAGGCGGAGGTCCTGCCGGCCAACTCGACGCGGTAATCGCGGGTATTGCGAATGTGCTTCAAAAACTCGATCCGGAAAAATATCGCCCGATCCTCAAGAAAAAAGGCTTTCTTACTCGTGATGCAAGGATTAGGCAACGCCGTAACATCGGCACCGGCGGCAAAGCCAGAAGGCAAAAGCAATCCCCCAAACGCTAATTTTTCTTTAATATATGTGAACCTTCTTTATTTCTCCGGATTTATTATTATTTCATTAGGATTATTAAAAACTTTCTCCCTCATCAATATCTTTATATTAATAAATCACTTACTTTTTGTCGAAAGTTCTTTCATTCTCTGTTTCGCCCGGACGATCCCGTTGGGGCAGCGGTTTCCCCACGCATCCATAAATTTTCCTTCCCGCAGTACGCATATCAACTCGCAATTATTTGCGCAACCACCGCATTCAATTCCGGTGGTTGTAAAATTAATGTCTTTAATATCAAAACTAAAAGGCTTTTCAGTATCTGATTCGCCGGCAAGGATTGCAATTCCTACGGCTCCCATGAGATGCCCTATGTCATCAATATGGATTGGCAAGCCCAAAATCTTCTCAAATGACTTGGCAACACCTATGTTTTTACTCACTCCTCCCTGAAAAACAACCGGCGAGGAAATATTTTTTCCCTTGCCCACATTATTTAAATAGTTGTGCACTATAGAATTACAAAGTCCGGCGACAATATCCTCTCTTGGGTATCCCATTTGCGCTTTGTGTACCAGATCAGACTCCGCAAAAACAGTACATCTGCCTGCCATCTTTACGGGACTCTGCGAGCGTATCGCGTACTCGCCGAATTCTTCAACCGGGATGCTCAGTCTTCTGGCCTGGGCTTGCAAAAAGGCCCCTGTTCCTGCGGCACACAAAGTATTCATGGCATAATCAACAACAACGCCGTCGTCAAGAATTATAATTTTACTATCCTGCCCGCCAATCTCCAAAATCGTTCTTACATCAGAATGATAATGCAAAGTGCCGATGGCGTGAGCGGTAATTTCATTTTTGATGATTGTAGCGTTTAATATAGTACCTATCAATTCCCTGGCAGATCCGGTAGTGCCTGACGCGATTATCTCAATATTTTTGCCTTTTAACTGTTCTTCTATATTACCAAGCAAGCGTTTCACCGCCTGGATTGGATTTGCTTCAGTCCAAATATAACTTGATGCGTAAATCTTGCGGTTTTTATCAATTACAACCGCCTTGGTAGAGATAGAACCGATATCAACACCCAAAAAGCATTTTATTTTTTTCATATTTTTCTTTTCTTTTTTCGCTTGAAAACAAGCATGTCATAAAAAGCCTCAAGCCGCGTCTTGACCCCGTTCTCAGAAGTTTGTGAATCAAAGCTGAAATAAACAACCGGACAATGATAGTCACGGGAAACCCGGTTCAACATTGGCATAGCGTTTATTTCCGGCAAGCAACCGAAAGGTTTGATATGGATTATACCATCAAAACCCTGTTTCATAAGATGGTTAGAAATAGCAACGCTTGACGTGCCATGAGCCCCCAAGTCATAAGTCAGATAGGGACGCGCTTTTTTGACCTGTCTCTTTATGTATGATCTCCAATGCAAAGAGTCCCAAATAACACTTGTGACATCAACAAATCTATGGATCTCAACACCCATTTTCCCTAATGTTTTTTCAAGATAAAAGTTGCTGAAAGGCTCCATCAGGATATATACTTCTCCGACAACGCCGACGCGAAGAGGACGATACGGTTTTGTGATGGGTACGGAAGCGATAAGGCGCGAATATTTTCGTTTTACAGACATGACTGCTCCTAAAGTAGATGCAGCAGTAAGTTCTGCCAAAAAAGCCCTGAAAAGCCCCTCAATATGTCCTATCCTTGCTTCAAATCCTATATTTTTTCTGCAAATATCTTCTATTGCATCAATCGCCCAAAGCTTGGAAATAACGAGAACCATTGTCTTGCCGAAAGACCAAGCATTTTGACGCGGATTCACAGATTTAATTTTTTTATAAACCCCCAAAATGTCAAATACGCGGTTTAATGTAATAAATTGCACATTATAACCAAGGTCAGCGAGGATTTTTTTTTGCACCTCCCCGTAATAACCATATCTGCATCCTGCTCCTGCCTGTATCAGACAATTTGCTCCCTTTTCAACAAGCTCAATATAATTCCCAAGATTATATTTAAAAGGGACGCACACACCCTCAGGACTATGTTTCGTTCCCAATTCAATAGTTCTTTTGGTGATAGGCGGAGGCAATATAACCTTCTTGCCGAAAAGCTTCGCTATCTCCGCAATTGCGATGCCATAGTTTCCCAATTGCGGGAAACCGACGATCCTGTCCTCAAAAGCGATTGTATCTTTTTTACTCATACAAAATAGTTGTCATTGCGAGGAGCACCCCGCTCAGCGGGGGCGACGAAGCAATCTCTTTCAGAACTAGATCACCTCGTTTCGCTAGCAAACATCCTCTTATGCCCTTTTAGAAAGCTTTTTCTTCCTGAACCTGATAATATCAACAAAACTCTCAAGTCTCGTAATTATACCCCCGTCTGACTGTAATTCATCAAGGGTGATAAGAACCGATGGAACGTCATTTACAATACGTTTGCATAATTCAACAACCAATGCGTCAGGACCGCACGAAAAAGCCGCTAAGTACACGACCCCGTCTACAAGATGCCTATTCATTGCGATCGAACCGACAAGCTCTTTGTGATATGTCCAGTATAAGTCTTGAGTAATTGACTTAGACGCTTTTCTGGCTTTTTCAGGATCGGTTATATAGGAAAAAATAACATCAATATGCTCTTTTTTAAAAAAATTAATTATCTGTCTGCCGATAAATTCATCCTGGATTATATATGGATGCGCAAAAATGAGTATTTTTAAATTCCGATCAAATCGGGGTAAATCTTTATCCTTTCGAAGCATGATTTTCTGCTGGTCAAGTTTCTTTTTGTGCGCGTCTGCGTCTGCGGCTTTTGCTTTGCGATATGCGCGAAAAACCTTAAATGGATTTTTGGTAAACTGAAAACCCAATTTCATCATTTCCAAAAATTCACTTGTATAGCCCTTGGTTTTATCAATGTTGTAACCCACAACCTTCGCCTCGGGAAAACTTGTCGCTACAGTATCATACAATGCCCAAAACTTGGTGCAGTTTTCTTCATTTTTATTGATCGAGGCGATCCGGGGAATAAAAAGATGGGTAACACGGCTCTGAAGGTAGTCGACATGCCCTAAAAAAATTTTCATAGGAAGACAGTTCTCATCTATCGTTAGGTTTAATCCCTCAGAAAGAATTTGCTTATTTGTGAGAGGACTTATCATGACCTTGACATGAAGATTTTTAAAAAAATTTTCCCACAAGATACTATACTTGTGATACAGTAAAGCGCGTGGTATACCAACGATAGGTTGAGTATGCATAAAATAATTTTTTTTGAAAGCGTAGAGTATATTATACATTATCGTAAAATTTGTCTTATAAAAATTTCGGTATTTTCACGAAATCCTCCTCGAATGCCGTCCGCATACGGCCGTTTCGTAAAGCCGCTGCAGGATGATACAAAGGTAATATATGAAGAAGTTTTTTGTGCCATTTTTAACCAACTATACTTAAATCCCCGACCGTAAGGTCGGGGGATGGAGTTATCCATGAATTTTTTTGGTAGGGTATAATGAAAAGGTGGTAGAACTGATTCATTTATCACATTGCGTATATCATGCTGATTATCAAAACAGAGGGCTTCACGCAGTCTGCTTGCTGATTATAAAGAGAAATAATTCACCATTGTTCCAAAAATTTCTTCACAACTACGGCATTATTATGTTCTCTGTCTTTTGATCCATAAATAAGTGTTACAACATTCTTTTCTCTTTCCATATCTTTTATCCTGTACAAGAAAACTTTTCTTTCTTTAAGCTCTGCTTTGTATCTTTTAGCAAATTCTGGAAATTTTTTTGCATCGTATCCAAACCATTTCCGAAGGGGAGGCGTTGGGGCAATCTGCCGCAGCCATAAATCAATTTTTCC
>JAHIGH010000098.1 GCA_018900295.1 Patescibacteria group bacterium
ACTGCTATTGTTCCGCTGCCTCCGACATTGTGGCACAAGCCGATCTTGGCTTTAGGCACCTGTCTAATCCCCGCTTCATGGCGCAACTGCTCAACTATTTCAACTATTTGTTTCACTCCTGTCGCGCCAACGGGATGGCCGCAGGCTTTTAGCCCGCCTGAGGAATTGGTGATAATTTTCCCTGTATTCAGCGTATGCTTTCCATCTGCAATATCAGACGCGCCTTCTCCGCGACGGGAAAATCCAAGATCTTCTGTCGCGATCACTTCGGCGATCGAAAAACAATCATGCAACTCGGCAACGTCAATATCTTCCGGCTTCAGGCCTGTTTTCTTATATGCCGCGTCACCGGCTTTGACTACGCTTAAAAGGGATGTAAATGATTTTCTGTCGCAGAGACTTAGGCTGTCTGTCGCTACTTCGCTTGCAATAATCTGTATGGGTTTTGAATGGCGTTTTTTTACTTTTTCATCGCCTGTGATAATAATCGCTGACGCGCCATCTGAGATAGGAGAGCAATCAAGAAGTCTTAAGGGATCGGCGATTTTCCCACTTTTCATCACTTCCTCAACAGTAATAGGCGCTTGAAATTGAGCTTTGGGATTGAGTGACCCATGATAATGGTTTTTTACAGATACTGAAGCAATATCTTCTTCTCCAACTTTATATTCCTGCATGTATGCCCTTGCTATTAAGGCATAGAGACCGGGGAATGTTACTCCGGAGGCACGCTCCTCATCAGAACCGGCAGCCATCAACGCATGAGTAATCTCATCTTGCGTGTGATCGGTCATTTTTTCAATTCCCAATACCATAACGACCTTATATTGTCCCGCGCGAATACTATTGATACCGCTGTGAAGAGCTAGTCCTCCGGAAGCACAAGCTCCTTCGAGACGGAATGCCGGAACATATACCCCTAATTCTTCGGCGAACAATGATCCTAAATTTGCTTGATTTCCCAGTATACCCGAGAGCATGTTGCCAACAAAAAGCGCGTCAATTTCCTGAGGCTTCAAATTTGATGCGGTTAATGCTTCAGAAAATACTGTACGCGCCAATTCACGGGGTGAAACACTCCATAGTTCCCCAAATTTCGTTGTAGCCGCACCAAGAATAGAAATATTCATAAGTCAAAAGGTAAAAGTCAAAAGGTAAAATCACAAGTAAAAAGTCAAAAGTTTTTTCTGCTTTTTAATTTTGAATTGTATTTTTGACTTTTGCATTTTGCATTTTAACTTTTATATAATGTGCATATGCTTTAGATATTCCGGATATGAGAGATATATTTTCTTTTTCGTTTGCCCCTTTAGTGACGCGGATAATTTCTGTTTTTCTTTAAGTCTATTCGTAGTCTTAAAAATAAATCCATCTGATCCGGCGCCTGAGCCATAGGAAACGAAAAATATTTTTTCTTCCGGCTTGGCAATATCAAGTACCGCGGATAATCCCAACAGTGAAGAAGCAGAATATGGATTACCTATTGTATTTACAATAAGTGAGGGAGCGAGCTGCCCGCTTGTAAACCCGAGCTTCTTGGCTGCAATGCGGGGAAATTTGCCATTGGGCATATGGAACACACAGTAGGCAAAATCTGTTGGCAAGAGGCCGCTTTTTTCAAGCAATTTTTTTCCTTCCGAAAGCACATGATTGAAATATGCCGGTTCTCCGGTAAACCTGCCGAAGTGAGAAGGATATCTTTCTCCGTCCCTCCGCCAAAAATCCGGAGTGTCCGAAGAAAACGAGGATGTATCTAAAACTTCCACGATGATTTCGTTTTTTTTGTTTCCTAAAATGTAAGCACAGGCACTACTTGAAGCAGTGTACTCCAATACATCATGCGGCTTGCCTTGCGCCGTGTCGCTGCCTATTACTAATCCGTAATGAATTTTATTGCTATCTAAAAGTCCAAGGGTTATTTGCAGCCCGGCTGTCGCGGCTTTACAAGCAAACTCCAAATCCGCGGAAAAATAATCGTTACCGATCCCTAAATATTCCGCAACACTGGTTGATGTCGGATTCACCGCGTAAGGATGACTCTCTGAGCCGACGTATACAGCGCCAATTTCTTTTTCTGACACACCGGCCATACTCAGGGCAGTTTTTCCGGCCTCAATTCCCATGGTTATCGCGTCTTCATCAAATCCCGGAACCGCTTTTTCAGTAACTTGTAATCCTGCGATTATTTCCGCCGGCTCTTTCTTCCAGACACTCGCGATTTCCGATATCTTAATTCTATAAATTGGTGTATAGACACCGTACCCTATGATTCCGCTCATATGAAATAAAGTTAAAAGTTAAAAGTCAAAATTCAAAATCACAAGTAAAAATTTAAAAGTTTATTACTTTTTACTTTTGAGTTGTGCTTTTGACTTTTGCATTTTGATTTTTGAATTTTAATTTATTTTATTCCTCGCCCAAGCTTCTTATGCGCTTTGGTGAGCGAATTTTCGGCTAGGGATGCGAGCAGGGAAATTTCTCCGGCTAGTACGGCTGCGCCTATGATTTCCGCTAATTTTTGGCCAGTACCCTTTTCTTTTTGCGCGTCCAATCCCATTATACGCAAAGCTTCTTTTTGGGTGGCAAGACTTGTCCCACCTCCGACTGTCCCGACAACCAAATCAGGTAAATAGACTGAGATATATAATCCTTCCTTGTCGTCTTCAACTGTGGTTACTCCCATTGAACACTCAGAAACATGAGCTATGTCCTGTCCGGTCGCGAGAAAAATTGCAGACAAAACATTGGCGATATGCGCGTTGGAACCGATTGTACCTGATAAAATACTTGCCTGATGAAGTTTCCTCTCGGATACTTCAAGAATTTTTGCTTTTTCTGTTTTCAAAACCGAAGTAATAATTTTTTCAGATATTAGACACTCCGCCAATATATTATAACCTCTTCCTTCTATAAAATTAAGATAATTGGGCTTCTTGTCCACGCACATATTGCCGGAAACAGCAACGCAGTGGATTTTGGTCTCTTTTTCAATAAATTCGGCAATTACAGAGGCAGCAATTGTTGCCATATTCATACCCATCGCGTCCTGTGTATCGAAAGAAAAGCGTACGTATAAACTTCTTCCCAGAAGCCATGGTTTTATTGCAAGAAGGGTCAGATGTTCAGACGAAGACTTGGCAATTTCCGCAATCTGTGAAAAATTCTTTTCCAGCCAATTAATGACATTATTTCCTTCACTAATATTTTGTACGCGGAAAACAGGCGCCCTTGTAATACCTATTTTTTTGCTAAAAACAGTTACTCCTCCACTTTCCGTGACCGCTTTACACCCGCGACTAACCGAAGCTACCAACGCGCCCTCGGTAGTAGCCAATGGAATATAGTAATTGCGGATTGCGGATTGCGGATTGCGGATTGCTATGGGTCCGGCGATGCCGAGGGGAACTTGAACGATGCCGATCATATTCTCGCAATTTTTCGTTGAGGCCTGCTCTGTGTCAAGAGAATATGTGCCCATATTGGATAAGTCTATATTCAGGTGGGCTTCCAAGGCTTTTCGCCTTGAATTAACATCAACAAAATTACGTAAATCCATACGCTAAATATATAGTCGTAAAATCTGTCAAAATCATTCGAATTTGCTATAATCAGATAATGGTAAGAATTTTAGACAGGATTCTGCAGGGAGATGGCAATGCGGTTGTGGAATTTTATAAAATATATTCTCCCAGTCTACTGAGGTATTTACGGAAAAAACTTCCCAGGAAAGAGGACGCGGAGGAAGTGCTAAATGATATTTTTTTCGCGGCAATTGACGAATTGCATCTTTTCCGGTAAAAAAGTAATATAAACACCTGGCTTTTTAGGATAGCCCGTAATAAAATCGCTGATTTTTATAGAAAGAGAAAAATAAAATCTGTGTTATTGTCTCAAGTGCCTTTATTGGAAATAATTGCTAATGAAATTGCACAGCCGGAATTCCAATTTGAGATAAATAAAATCCGCGAAAGAATTGAAAAAGCTTTCAATAGCATTTCAGTCCAATATCAGAAAATTCTTCATCTGCATTATGAAGACAGAATGCCTGTAAAAGAATTGGCGATGATATTTAACTTATCTTTTAAAGCAACAGAATCTATGCTTTTCCGCGCAAGAAAGAGTTTCAGGCAAGCCTATGAACGAGCGTGAATTTTTGTCCAAACTTCAGGAACGAGCCCGCGAGCAGGAAAAACTTATTAACGATATGGTTTTTCCCAGGGTTTTTACAATAGTCGGCATCTGGTTTGGCAACCATCCGTGGAGAATACTTATTCCTCTTGCTTTTATATTCTCGCTTGCCTTTCACGGACTTATCGGAAAACCGTATGATGATCTGATACTTAGAATTTTCGGGGGACCAAAATGAGAAAGCATACTTTTCTAATTTTTATTACATATGTTTGGACCAAAACCTTGATCGGCTTGACATTTCACCCTTTTAAATCTATAAAAGGTGTTGTGCGCCGGCCTATTTTGTTGCCTGTGATATTTTCTCCGGTGATGGGACTTGCTGTATTATTCATTGTCGGGAGAATCGCGGCCTTATTCGTCTCGCCTCACGGACTGAAGCGGGAAATCGTTGTGATTTTTCTGAGCACCACACTTTTGTCAATTCTTTTCTGGCAACTGCTGCTTTTTTATCTACTGGCAAGCTTTTTGATCGCTTTGCGGAAGTGACACGGATTTGATATTTGTGTTAAAGTTTGTTAAAGTATAGCAAGATATGCAGGTTACAACGACGATTTCATTCCCAAAAAACATGGCTCAAGAGATGGAAAAACAGATTGAGCAAGGCAAATTTACGTCTCGATCTGAATTCATTCGTTCTGCCGTCAGAACCTACCTTCTTTTTCAAAAAGGAGACGTATCCTGGGAAGTTCTTGCAGCTCCTTTCAGGTCTTTTGCAAAACAAAAAAAACTAAACGAAAACGATATTTTATGCGCGGTAGAGAGAGGCCGAAGAAGTGAAAAAAATTCTAAGAGTAGTAAATGATACTAATGTTTGGCTTTCTGCGCTCTATTTTTCAGGTAAACCTGCTAAGATAGTTAATCTCATTGAAGATAAAAAAATTATTTCCGTTACTTCTAATTTTATTATACAAGAAACTAAGGAAAAAATGGTGATTGATTTTAATACCCCAACCTACGCAGCAAATGCCACTGTCTCCTATATCTCTTCTATGTCTGAACTTGTGCTTTTAAAAGGAAAAAACTTCGGTCTTCGTGATCCTGCTGACAATCAGGTTTTGGAAACAGCAGTGGCAGGTAGATGTAGTTATTTAATTACAGGAGATAAGGATTTGCTTTGTTTGGGAAATTATGGGCAATTACAAATTGTTACTCCTGCCCAATTTATAGCAAAATTCACTACTAAAAAGAAAATATTGAAGTAAATGATTCTTTACTCTTTTGCGATATTTATAGCGAGTATTTTTGGAGGAAGAGGCGTTTGGCCATGTCGATGAAGAAAAGATAAGCAACAATGATTATAATCAGGAAAACAAAATAAAGCGGGGGCAGAGCGACAAAACCGAGAGAAGCCGCCAAGGGGCTGAATGGCAACGCAATACCAACGCCGACAATACCAAGAGAGGTAATGATGAGCCATTTGCTTGGTTTGCTTTTATAGAAAGGCTTTTTGACAGTCCGAATAACAAAGACTATCAGGACTTGGGTGGCAAGGGATTCTACAAACCATCCTGTTTGGAAAAGTTTTTCCTGCGCGTGAAAAACAAGAAGCAACATACTGAATGTCAAATAATCAAAGATTGAACTTAGAGGACCGAAGAAAAGCATGTAATTTTTGATGAACTCAATATTCCAGTGTCTGGGCTTGACCAGGGACTCATGATCCACGTTGTCTGTGGGGACGGATAATTGAGCTACGTCATAAAGGGCGTTGGTTAATAATATCTGAACAGGCATCATCGGCAGAAAGGGCAGGAAAGCAGAGGCTCCGGCAGCAGAAAACATATTGCCGAAATTGGAACTGGCAGCGATCATAATATATTTAATAGTATTGCTAAAAGTCCGCCTGCCCTCACGTATTCCGTCATTGATAACGTCAATTCCTTTACGGAGGAGCACGACGGAAGCAGCCTCTTTGGCTACATCAACAGCGGTATTCACGGAAATTCCAACATCCGCGTTATGGAGAGCCGGAAGGTCGTTTATCCCGTCTCCCAGAAACCCCACCGTATGACCGTTCGCTTGCAAGGCTTTGATTATTTTCAATTTTTGAAGAGGAAGGACTCTGGCAAATATATCAACAGTGTTGACAATGTGCCTGAGTTCCGGATCAGATAATTTTTCTAATTGCGGGCCTGTCAGCACACGCTTAACATCCATGCCGACTTCCTGACAAATTTTTTTCGTGACAATTTCATTGTCTCCTGTAACTATTTTTACAAATACATTTAAATTCTTAAGCTGTATCAAAGCTTCTTTTGCTGTTTTCTTGGGAATATCAAGGAATGTTATGTATCCTATAAGGGAAAGACCGCAAACGTCATCCCAGGAATATTTTTCTTTTTCGGCAACCGGCTTATTTGCAACAGCAATGATACGCAAGCCTTGTTCGCGAAGTTGGTCTAATTTTTGGACCAAACCATGTTTGTCCGTAATATTTTTACACAGAGGGATAATTGATTCGGGCGCGCCTTTTGTAATAAGCACAATTTCTTTATTGTCCCTGATTGCAGAAAAATTCATCTTGCGGTTATAATCGAACTCTTCTTCGTAAAGCTTCTTAAAGCCGGTATTTATATATAGTTTTTCCTTTATCGCATGTTCCCACAGCGCCACATCAATCGCATTTCCTGTTACTTTTTTGTGAACTATCGCGTTATTGCAAAGAAGCGAGGCTGTAAGAACTTGGATGTCTTTTTTTCCATGTATATTGATATACTCAACAACATCAATTTTGCCCTCTGTCAATGTTCCTGTTTTATCAGAACAAAGCACATCAATATTTCCCAGGTTCTCAAGCGAGAGAAGCCTTTTTACGACTACATGCTTTTTGGCAAGCTTTCCCGCTCCGGCCGACAGGCTGACAGTGACAATAACCGGCAAAAGCTCGGGCGTGATACCTACGGCAACCGCCAGGGCGAAAAGAACGGAATTAAGAATATCGTGTTTTAAAAGTGCGTTGACAAGAAAAATTGCTATAGTTAAGACTATGACGAATTTTATTATCAAGTTCCCTAATTTGGTCAAGCCGACTTGAAATTCCGTGGTTGGCTTGATAAAAGCCGCGCTTTTGGCAATTTTCCCAAACTGTGTTTCTTTTCCGATTTGGATAACGACGCCTTTTCCGGAACCACTCTCAACGATTGTTCCCATAAAGCCCAGGTTATTTGCGCCCGTACTTTGCTTGAAAACTGTTTGTGATTCGCCGGTAAGAGCGGATTCATTCACTTCGAGAGAGCGGGTTTCGATGAAGCACAGGTCAGCAGGAATGATACTGCCTTGAAACAAAAGAACAATATCTCCGATAGTTAATTGTGACACGGGTATCTCCTGCTTTTCGCCATTTCGAATAACAAGAGCTAAAGGCGCGATTTTTTTCATTAGCCCTTCTACTGTCCTTTCGGCAGAGTATTCATTCCAGAATCCGAGGAATATACTGACCATAATTACCCCAAAGATATAAAAAGAACTTGTACGATCGCCTAAAAGGAAGGAGATAAACGTTGCAGCCGCGAGAATAATGAGGAGCGGGTTTCCTGTCAGCTGTCTATATAAAAGCGAGAAGGAGTTGAATTTTTTGGTTTGGAGTACATTCAACCCATATTGTTCTTGTCTCAAGGAAACCTGACTATCATTCAATCCTGAATCGCTTTCGGTTGGTAAGGGCATATTTAATTATGATGGATATTAGCCAAGGGTGATTTTGTTTTTCTCGAAGTTTTTTTTCACTAAATAGCGGTATTTTCTCGCAACGCTCGCGCGTAATCCGGGACTAGTAACAATCTTTCCCCGCAGAATCATCTTTCCGTCTACTTTAAACTCCTCAATTCCTTTAACACTTAGTCCGGGAAAAAGGAAATCAGATAACTCTTTATCTTTACCCAGTTCTTTCAATGCGTCCTGCATCGCATTGATCGTCAAATCAATATCCTGGTCAGATTTTACCGGAATATCCACATTCATGTATGATTTATGGCGGGAAAAATTTATTACTTTTTTTACCTGGCCGTTGGGGATGATATACAATTCCCCGCTATCCCCGCGGATTGTCAGGGTTTTAAACCCTATTTTTTCAATCTCTCCTTCCGCGTCATCAACTTTTATATAATCTCCAACAGCAATCGAATCCTGCGTCAGTAGGAAAATACCATTAATTAAGTCTTCAATAATAGTTCTAGCACTAATTCCTATACTTACACCGATAATACCTGCTGATGCCAAGAGGGGAGTAATATCAATTTTAAGTGTAGTGAGGATGAGGTAAAGGGCAATGGTGTAAACAGCTATTCGTATTGCGCTATGTAAAATAGTTGCGTATGTGCGCGCACGTCTATTGTCCAAGCTTTTGGGTATTTTGATAAATAGGCGCAAAACTTTATCAATGACAATTGCGATAAGCAGTATCGAGGAAACTGAAAATAATGTTCCCGCCATTTCCTGTGAGATAGGGAGATTAATATCCGGCATACTTTTAGCATAAGGTTACAGGTATTTTCTGTCAAGAACTTTGACCCACCTGCACTTTGTAATTTACTCATAAATTAGCCACAATAAAACAAAGCTATGATTTTATTCAAGGAAATCTTTTACCCAAAATTGTAAAGCGGCATCGTGGATTATTTCTGTTTGGATTTGAAGCACATTAATAATCTGAAAAATTTTTACCGGATTAAAAAGGAGCAAATGTTTAAAATTCTTTTATGGTTTTCAATTCTTACTCTATAGTTAGCGTTCTTCCTTGATGAAGCAAAGCAAAATATCTTAAGACAAGAATAAATCAGAAAAGAAGAAAAAAAACTTGCGATTACCAGATATTTTGCGGAAAGTATACAGTTTGAGCTTTTTTTGTAACACCAATATGATAATGTCCTCTTTAGCCCATATAGAAATGTCCGGTTTTCATCCCTCATACTAAAAGATGGCAGGAGCGAGGGGGTGAAAAATGAAACAAGTAATTTTGAGTATGAAAGAATCAGAACGAA